>NZ_KB892155.1:0-253258 GCF_000373665.1 Streptomyces sp. BoleA5 | reverse complement strand
CCTCCCCGTCCGGGCCAGGACCGGGGCGGGGGTGGTGTAGCCGGTGCCGCGGCAAGCCGGGCAGGTGACGCGGAGGGTGGCGCGGGTGCCGTCTGGGAGGCGGGTGCCGGTGGTGATGGCGACGACGGGGAAGCCGTCGCAGTCGCGGCAGACCGGCCGGTTCAGGGCGTGCTGGGGCATGATGTGGCGGTCCTTTCGGGTCCGTTGGGTCTGAGAGGGAGCAGGGCGTCCGGGGCGGTCGATGCTTGGCGGCTGAGTGCCGCCCCGGGGGCCCGTTAGCGCTTGCGTGCGAGGTGGAGCGAGACGCTGGCCCCGCCCACGGTGGGGATGGCCGCAGCAGCGGCGGCGGCGATCATCTGGAACGCGAAGGCCAGGACCACGATCACCAGGGCGGTACCGGCGCTTGCGGTGAGGGTGAGCAGGATCTTCCCGGCGTAGGACGGCGGCGCGGCCTGGATGACCACGACCTGTCCGGGGTGGACGCCGGGCGGGATCAGCTCGGAGGGACGGTGGTTGGCCCGCAGTTGCGCGTCGGGGTGGCGCACGGTGAGTCATCTCCTCTCGACATGTCAGGGGTGGCAGCGGTGGGTGCGGGCGGCGAGTTCGGCGCCGGAGCGATCGCGGTAGTCGGTGGAGAAGCCGCAGCCGGGGGCGGTGCAGGCGGCGGTGTGGCGGGTGTGTCCGCGGCCGTCGTGGTAGGTGCCGACCTTGACGGGGCCGATGCGGATCACGTTGTAGAAGCGGTTCGGGCGCGGCATGGTCAGTCCTCCCGCCGGGTGAAGTCGTCGGCGTGGTCGGTGAGCCACTGTTGGATCTCGGGGTGTTCGTCGTGGGTGGCCTGGTTGATCGCGGCCTCGCCCATGCGCATGCCGTCGACCAGGTGGTTAGCGCGGGTGAGTTCGGCGGAGCGTTCCAGGGCGGCGCGGATGTGCGGTCGCATTGCGGTGTCCTCCTTCTCAGGTGAGTTGGGCGGCGAGGACGTCGGCCAGGGCCGGCGGGACGCCGAGGCGGGTGCGTAGGGTCGCGGCGTCGATCGGCGTACCGGTGGCGGCGTGGTGGGTGTCGGCGACCTTCCGGGCGTGCGCCAGCAGCGCGGGCGGCACGGTCGGCGACGACACGGGAGCGGGCGCAGCGGACGGGGGAAGTTCGGGCGCGTGCTCGGGGGCCCGTTCAACCGTCACCTGTGGAGCAGGTTCCGCAACCGGGACCGGGGCCGGTTCGGGTACCGAAGTCGGCTCAACGGCCGGTTCGTCCGCGGGGGTGGGGGTGTGGGCGAGGAGGGTGCCGCCGAGGAAAGCCAGAGCGGGCCACCCGGCGACGAGGATGCGCAGCCAGGCCGGCACGGCGTTCATGTCGAGGAGCCCGGCGGTGGCGATGTTCGCCCCGAGGGACGCGGTCAGGGCGATCACGAACCAGGTCCAGGCCGCGCGGGCCGGGCGGTTGGCGGCGCGCAGGGTGCGCATACGGCGCCAGGCGGCGACCAAGAGCAGGTCGACGGAGATGGGGTAGGCCCAGGCTTTCCAGTCGTGCTGTCCGGCGGCTTCGGCGATGTCGTGCAGGTGGGCGAAGGACAGCGCACCGGCGATCACGGCCTGAATGAGCACCGGGTCGAACCTGTTGGGGCGGGCCACGGAGGGCACCTCCTTTCAGGGATGGAGGGGGTAGGGACCTGGCGCGGGGAATGGCCGCGCCGACCGTGGGAGAAGGGATGCGGGACTACTCGGTGACCGGGCGGGGCCGAGTCAGCGGTGATGCGTCAGCCGGAGCAGGCAGGGCCGGGAGGTCCGGTCGGAACGGGGCCAGGCTCGGCAGATCGGGGACCAGGCCGGCGTGGGCCCGACAGACCGCGGCGGTCTCGGTGATCGAGGTCAGCGGGGTGCGGATGTGGGTCCAGCCACCGGAAGCGTCACCCGCGACCGCGACCCCGGGGCGGTCGGCGGCGATGGCGGTTGCGGCGTGCATGGCTTCGGGTGAGATGTCCCCGAGGCCCATCTCGGCGGTCTGCTTGTCGTTGACGCGGTGGACGACACGGCCGGTGAGCTGTGCGCGGAGCATGGTGGCGCCCTTGCCGAGCTCGGCCCCGAAGCGCTGGCCGCAGATCTCCAGGTAGATCCCGACCGCGCGGGCCATCTGCGCGAGCCGGATCAACTGGGTCACCATGCGGTCCCGGCGTTCCTCGTCCTTCTTCGTCGCGGTCAGGAACAGCTCGGCGACCTCATCGACCAGGACCACGATCGGGACCGGTCGCACCTTCTTCGGCAGGCCCCAGATGTCGGACGTGATCTCCTCATCCGGCGTCGACAGCGCGGTGCCCTGGTACTCCTTGAGCAGGTCGAACCGGGCCTCCATCTCCCCCACCAGCGCGTCCAGCAGGCCGGCTGCCTGGTCAGGGTCGGTGGCCAGGGCCGACAGGCGCGGCGCATACGGGGTCTGCTCCACGCCGCGCTTGCAGTCGATCCCCACCAGGGCCACCGGGAGCTTGGCGAGTTGCTTGATCAGGATGCGCTGATACATCGACTTGCCCGACTGATTCGCCCCCAAAGTGAGGGCGTGCGGGATCTCCCGGTAGTTCCGGACGAACGCGGTCCCGTCCTCCCGCAGCGCCACCGGAACCACCATCGGACCGGACGGCAGCCGGCGCGGCATGCGCACGGAGCGCAGGACGTCGTAGCCGGTCATCCGCAGCTCCACCACACCGGGCTTGATCTCCACCACGTGCACCGCGTGGACACCCCAGGCGTGCCGGAGCCGGTTCGAGGCCGCGGCGACGTCATCGGGTTCCAGGCCGGCGGGCAGACGGAGGCGAACCCGGAGGCCGGTGGCGGACCCGGCAACCCGGCGGATCTTCGGAGGGACCGGCTGCACCTCACGGCGACCCACGGTGCGGACCATGAACGCCCGCAGCCGGGACGGCGCCACCGTCAGCCCGCACACGTCCATCGTGGAGGCGTAGGTGAAGTGGAACCGGCCCATCGTGATCGGCAGACCCACCAGCGACCAGTACACGCCCGGCGCCTTCACCCGGGCATAGCCCAGGCCACCAGCAGCACCCACCAGCGGGGTGCCGATCTCGATCAGCGTCGCCAGATCCACCATGGCTCAGGCCACCACCGTGACGGCCACCGCGCGGAACGAGATCCCGTGCCGGGTCTGGCCATTGAAGGTGTTCTCCCAGTCCCGGGCCTTGAGGCCGATCACCGACACCAGCGTTCCCGGCGTCAGCGTCTCGTCCACCCCGGTCGCGGGCACGGCCACCTGGTACAGGTTGCCCTCACCCTCGTCCGAGATCAGCAGACCGATGGTCATCATCTGCGCACCGGTCTCCCGGTCGATCGCCACCTCACCGGTCTGCTTGTTCACCAGCTTCGGCGTCGGAGCGGTCGCAACGAACGTCACCGCGGTCGAAACGTCGATCTTGAAGGACGGCATCTTTCACTCCTGTGTTGACGTCGGACAGCCCAAACGGACCGTTACACTCGCTGTCCTAGGACTGCGAGTGACTTGAGAAGATAGTGCACCGCAGTCCTGGGACTGTCAACAGTCCTAGGACTGTGTTTGACTAGATCCTGTAGAGAGGGGTCGAGATGGCGCCCAAGTGGCGGGAGCTGGCGGACAGGCTGGCTGAACAGATCAAGCGGGGTGACTACGAGCCGGGCCAGCAGTTGCCGCAGATCAGAGACCTTGTTGAGGCTGGCGAAGGATCCAAGTCCACCGTTCATGCCGCCTATAAGGCGCTGGAAGCCGAGGGCCTGGTGACCTCGTCGCGAGGCCATGGCACCGTCGTGCGTCAGCAGGTACCGCTCAAGCGACTCGGCATCGCCCGGTACGACAAGGCCAAGTGGCGGGACGGTGACGAGGTGGCGTTCATTGCGGACCGTGTGGCTTCCGGGCGGGCGTATCGCCGGAACGAGCAGACCCAGACAGTCAGCCTCGTGGAAGCCCCACCGGCGGTAGCTGCCGCACACGGCCTGCCAGCCGGTGCCGAGGTATACGCCCGCGCACGGCTGGTCAAGGAAGGCGATCAGCCGACACATACGCTGACCAGCTACTACCGACCCGAGCACGTGGAAGGCACGCGTCTGGTGGACCCGACGCCCGGTCCGGCCGGCCGAGGCGGCGGCTTTCGCGTTCTGTACGACGCGGGCTACGAGATCGACCACATGAGGGAAGAGCTCTTCGCTCGTGCCGCCACATCGGACGAGGCGAAGACTCTGCAACTACCCCCCGGCGAACCGGTTGTCGAGCTGCACCGGACCACCTACACCGCCTCTGGCCTGGTGATCGAATTCGCCATCGGCGTGCACGCGGCTTCGCGCTTTGCCTGGGAGTACGACTTCAAGGTGCCGGATTCGGCGAAGGACAGAGAAGGCCAGCAGTGATCTCAACACAGGACTGGGCGGACACACGGCGCCTGTGGGACTACCACCAGATGGGCCACACGCCCCGTCCGTGCTCGGTTGCCCTCGGTCTCGGCAGTCACGACCTGGGTGTGGCCGACACTGCGGTAGACCTCTACAAGCGCGGCATGGCACCGCTGCTTGTGTTCACTGGCGCCACCAGCCCCACGACTCGGGAACGCATGCCCCGCGGTGAAGCCGTCCACTACCGGGAGCGGGCACTTGAGCTCGGTGTCCCCAGCTCGGCCGTGCTTGTAGAGCCCCGAGCGCGCAACACGGGTGAGAACATCCGCTTCTCCAAAGACTTGCTCGTAAAAGCCGGCGTCGACGTGTCCTCGGTCCTCCTGATCAGCAAGCCGTACGAGGAGAGGCGAGCGTATGCCACGGCGCGCAAGCTGTGGCCCGGAGTCGAGATCATCAGCGCTTCCACGCCCATGACCTTGGGCGAGTACGTCGACTCCATCGGCGATGCTCGTCTGGTGATCGACATGCTTGTCGGTGCGCTTCAACGGTTGCTGATTTACCCAGAGCAGGGCTTCATGATCAGCCAGGCGGTACCGGACGACGTGATCGCCGCCTACGAACGACTGCGCCAACACGGCTTCACGAGTCGACTCATCACTACCGACACGAGCTCTGCCTAGGTTCTGTCCGGCCGATCTGGACCTGCACCGAGCGAGCGGCGTCTCCTCGGGTAGTTGTCAGCTCCCGACGCTCCGTGTAGGTACCTTCCTCCGTCAGGTCGCAGGAGCATTACCCTTCGTTTGCACTTTCAGTCGCGGAACCTTCCGCGCGATCAAGGGGGCCGGTAGGAGCATGTTCGGACAGCTCGGGGGCGGTATGGATCTTGTCCCGCCTACTCCCGCTTCGGGTCCTGGGACCCTTGCAAGTGTGTGGCAGCGTCTATGGGCCGCTGGCATCGATCTTTTGATTGCCTGGCTTGTCATCCTTGTGCCGCTGCTGGCTTTCGACAGGATTGTCCTTGCCGGGGTCGGAGATGAGGGCGACATCGTCTGGCAACTCGTCGCGGCCCTGTGGGTTGTCGCCTTCTTGCTGACGTACTCGCCCCTGAGCACCTGCCGTTGGGGCCGTACGCCTGGGAAGCGGATCATGGGACTGAAGGTGGTCAGACTCGGCAGCGACAACCCGATCAGTTACGGGCATGCGCTGATACGTCACCTCGCCAATGTAGGGATAGGACTTGTCCCGGTGATCCTCATCAAGAACGTCACCTCGATCGGCACGGACGCGCAGCGGCAGGGGATGCACGACCGGCTCGCCCGCAGCACGGTTGTGCGCACTCGTTGAACCATGCCACAGCCCCTGTGAAGCGAGCTGTTACAGATTTCTCTACTTCATCAAGGCACCCGGCGTCGCTCACGCTCCGCCGGGCGCGCGGCCGGCGTCCGGCCGCGCCCACGCTCCAGTCTCCGCCCCGCTCGGCACGGCCATCCGCCGCCGCACGCCCACATAGGTAGGCCAGGGCATGAGGTCAGAACTGCGGTGGCTAGGGCGGCCGGCGCTCCGAGACTTTAAGGTCTGGCCCTTGGCGCGAGCCTCGAAGATCGAGGCCCAAATCGGGCTACTGCGGGCAGGCAAGGAGCCAGCCCGATTCGCGGCCAGCGTACGGGCCCCGATCTCTCACCCCAAGGGCCAGACCTCAAACTCTCTCCGCCCCATCCGCGCGGGCGCGTCCGAAAGCAGGCGTCGCAGGTTCGAATCCCCCCTGGCGCATATGGGAAAGGGCCCCGGACCGACAAGGTCCAGGGCCCTTTGACGAGCCAGCGCAGACGAAGCCCTTAAGGTTCCGATCATGGTGACTGCGACTGTCCGCCGCTTGCTCGCCAGGAGGTCCCTACGAATCCCCGGAGAGATTCCGGTGAGTCAGGTCGCTTGCGGGGTGTGGCGATCCCGCCCCGTACCCGGAGGTCGACTGACCGGGATACGGGGCGGTCACGCCTGCCATGGACTCATGGCGTCGAGCGTCAAGCTGCGCGCCGGATGAGGACTGATCGCTCAGTCGCAGGACGCTTCCCGAGGCTGGAGCGGCGCGCGCCACTCCCAGTTGCAATCCCAGTCCTCGTCATCCTTGTCGTGGATGCCGTGATGGTCCGGAATGCAGGGGCCACAGGAGTCATCATCGTCGTCCCGGTGGTCGCCGTGGTCCGGGTAATCACCGTGGTCCGGGTAATCACCGTGGTCCGGGTAATCACCGTGATGCGGGTAGTCGCCGTGGTGCGGGTATCCGGGCCCGGCAGGTCCGGCAGGTCCGGCAGGTCCGGGAGGCCCGGCGGGTCCAGGAGGTCCAGCGGGCCCAGGGGCGCCGGGGGCGCCAGGCAGGCCAGGGGCACCGGAAGGACCGGGAGCACCAGGGGCGCCAGGCAGGCCAGGGGCACCGGAAGGACCGGGAGCACCAGGGGCGCCGGGGGCGCCAGGCAGGCCAGGGGCACCAGGGGCACCAGGGGCGCCAGGAGCACCGGGAGCTCCGGGGGCGCCGGGAGCGCCGGGAGCGCCAGGGGCGCCAGGGGCGCCGGGAGAGCCGGACGGTCCGGGGGGACCGGACGGTCCGGGGGGACCGGACGGACCGGGAGGACCGGGCGGGCCAACCGCGCAGGCCGCCCGCGTGACGACATTGCTGTCCAGCGTGACCGCGCCATTACGCGCGAGGAGCCGGCCCTCCACATTCGCGTTGGTTTGCGCTGTGATCGAGGTCAGGGCCAGGATGTTGCCCTTGAAGACGGATGCGGTCCCGAGGGTGGCGGAGCTGCCCACCTGCCAGAACACGTTGCAGGCATTCGCACCGTTGATGAGGGTGACGCGGCTGCCCGAACCGGTGACCAGGGTCGATTCGGTCTGGAAGATGAAGACGGCGTTGGGATCGTTCTGGCCATCGAGAACGAGGGCGTTCGGGGCGGTGATTTGGAATGTCCCGTTCGTGTAGACGCCTGGCGTCAGCATAAGTCCGCCAAGCTCGACACCTGGGTTGGCCCCAGGACCTCGGCTCGCTGCGTCGTTGTACGCAGTGGTCAGGTCCGCCTGGGCCGGGGCGGCTGCGGCGCCGGTGCGAATCGCTCCGTTGACGATTCCCGGCGGAAAGCCCACCACCGCGAGACCCGGGCTGACACCCAGGTCGCCGTTGATGACGCTCGGGCCCGTGTTGGTGACCGTCGAACCGCCCAACACCGCGTAGCTCGTAGCCGTCCCCAGCCCCACGGGGGCTTCCGCCGCGTGCGCGGCGTTGGCGAACAGGCTGGCAGCCGTCAGCCATGCCAGTGCAGGAATCGCGATGAGGGTCGCCTTGAGCCGACCGTGTCTCCGCCACCGGCCTATATGGGAGGGCGGAGTTTCAGCCAATGCCATAGCACAAGACCTTTCTTGTCGCCTTGAGCTCAATACCCCAGCAAGGGGCGTCGATTTCCGAAGTGAGCTTGGACAAGGGCCGCAACTCTCGTTTGATGTAGAGACTTCGAAGGCTCAACCCCCAAGGGGACGCCAGGGCTCTTTCCCGCCGAGGCTGCAAACGCGTCCACCACTCACGGGGCAGAACCTAGTAAAGAACACACATGGTGCGCATAGACATAAGAAGCCAAAAGGGGCATGGCTACTCGCCAGTTCATTCCGCTGGCGGTGTCCGATGGCACATGCCAACACGGTCTGGTTGAGTGTCCGGCCTTGGAAACGGCACCAGCGGTCGAGAGGGCTAGGCTCGAAGGTTCGTGCGAGCTTGCTCACGTATCCATGGCGCCTGCGAGTCTTCCGCCGTACCTGCAGGTGCAGAGCAGCGCCACAGATGCCAAGATCAGGTCGATGCGAGTCGCGTCGCCATCGGCCAAGAGTTGCTGCTCTGCTGTGCGTGGCGGCGCCTGTACAAGCACACCGAAACTGAGTGAATCCGCGCCTCGGGGATCGACCGGCCACGTTCGGCCTCCGCGGCACGCCTACGGTAAGGACCCCTTCGCAGTGCCACCCGCCTCGGGTGGCGCCTTGTGGCCCTTGGCAAGCAGGGGATGGCGGCAACAGAGCCGCATACGTGGGACTTTGGCGGTAGTAGGAGACGCTGCGCCTGGCGGAGAGCGGAGCCGGTTCCTGGCCGCCGCAAACGTCGTCGACCTGAGAGCTCCGTTCACCACTTTGCTCTGACACCCTCACGGAGCCCGGTTCCGCCGCTGAGAGACGGAGGCCGTTTCTCGCACCTTGCTAGCCACCGCGTGGCATCCCGCTCAGCGCGTATGGGATCGAAGCATCCGAAAAGGACCTTCCGCAGGGGGAGAAGGCCCTATGACCCATCGCGCAGCCGGGCATGTGCCTGGCAGGGTGTTCACTGTCCGGAACCAGGTGTCCCGGGTCGACATCTGTGCCTGACATCGACGGCTCCGAACATCCCAGGTCAACGACGGATGCCAGTGAACGGAGATCACGGGGGAGTGACGACAAACACCATGGTCAAAGCTATCGATGCGAAAATGGGATGATGGTCGCTATGAAGGGACGCGTCCTGGTCGTCGACGACGACACCGCACTGGCAGAGATGCTCGGCATCGTGCTGCGCGGAGAAGGTTTTGAGCCGTCGTTCGTGGCCGACGGTGACAAGGCCCTCGCCGCCTTCCGAGAGACCAAGCCTGATCTGGTTCTCCTCGACCTCATGCTCCCCGGACGGGACGGCATCGACGTATGCCGCCAGATTCGGGCCGAGTCCGGGGTCCCCATCGTCATGCTCACGGCGAAGAGTGACACGGTCGACGTCGTCGTGGGCCTGGAATCCGGCGCCGACGACTACGTCATCAAGCCGTTCAAGCCCAAGGAGCTCGTCGCCCGCGTGCGGGCCCGGCTGCGCCGGGCCGAGGAGCCCACCCCCGAGCAGCTGACCATCGGTGACCTGGTCATCGACGTGGCCGGCCACTCGGTCAAGCGGGACGGCCAGCCCATCGCGCTGACCCCCCTCGAGTTCGACCTGCTGGTCGCTCTCGCCCGCAAGCCCTGGCAGGTCTTCACCCGCGAGGTGCTGCTCGAGCAGGTCTGGGGCTACCGGCACGCGGCCGACACCCGTCTGGTCAACGTGCACGTCCAGCGCCTGCGCTCCAAGGTCGAGCGGGACCCCGAGCGCCCCGAGATCGTGGTGACCGTCCGCGGCGTCGGCTACAAGGCCGGGCCGGGCTGACATGACCACCGCGTACGAGCGTGAGCGGATGGAGAGCCGGCACGCGGACCCCCTGACGGGTCTGCTGCCGGTGCTCCGCTCGTTCGTGCGCTGGGCCCGGCGGCCCCTGCAGCCCGCCGTACGGCTCTGGCGCCGCAACATCCAGCTGCGCGTGGTCGCCACCACCCTGCTGATGTCCCTCGGCGTCGTCCTGCTCCTCGGCGTCGTCGTCATCGGGCAGGTCAAGAACGGACTGCTCGACGCCAAACGGCAGACCGCGCAGAGCCAGGCCGTCGGCGGCTTCGCCGTCGCCAAGGAGACCGCCCGCAACGTCACCGGCAACGGCGACACCGACGCCGGTTCGGACGGGCACAGCCGGAACGACACCGCCACCTGGCTCAACAACCTCGTCGAAGGGCTCGCCAGCAGCGGCCAGGGCGTCTACTCCGTCGTCGCCCTCAGCTCCGACGCGCAGGCGCAGCCCGTCAGCCTCGGGTCCGACAGCCCCGGCACACACGCCCCCCGCGGCTCCGGCGGCGTCCGGCCCGAGGAGAGCGTGCCCGCGGACCTGCGCAAGGCACTCGACGAGGAGTCCGGGGTCTTCGAGCGCTACACCTCGATGAAGAGCGACAGCCTCCCCGGCGGCGAGCCCGCGCTCATCGTCGGCCAGCGCCTCAGCGACCCCAACGGCAAGCCCTTCCAGCTCTACTACCTCTTCCCCTTCGACCAGGAGGAGAAGACCCTCGGCCTGGTCAAGGGCACCCTGGCCACCGCCGGCATCTTCGTCGTCGTCCTGCTCGGCGCCATCGCCTGGCTCGTCGTGCGCCAGGTCGTCACACCCGTCCGCATGGCCGCCCGGATCTCCGAGCGGCTCGCCGCCGGACACCTCCAGGAGCGCATGAAGGTCACCGGTGAGGACGACATCGCCCGCCTCGGCGAGTCCTTCAACAAGATGGCCCACACCCTCCAGGTCAAGATCCAGCAGCTGGAGGACCTGTCGCGGATGCAGCGCCGCTTCGTCTCGGACGTCTCCCACGAGCTGCGCACCCCGCTGACCACCGTCCGCATGGCCGCCGACGTCATCCACGAGGCCCGCGAGGACTTCGACCCCGCGACCTCCCGCTCCGCCGAACTGCTGCAGAACCAGCTCGACCGCTTCGAGTCGATGCTCTCCGACCTCCTGGAGATCAGCCGCTTCGACGCGGGCGCCGCCGCCCTGGAGGCCGAACCCATCGACCTGCGCGACGTCGTACGACGCGTCGTCGACGGCGCCGAGCCCATCGCCGAACGCAAGGGCAGCCGCATCGTCGTCCACGGCGACGAGCAGCCCGTCACCGTCGAGGCCGATGCCCGCCGCGTCGAGCGCGTCCTGCGCAACCTCGTCGTCAACGCCGTCGAACACGGCGAGGGTCTCGACGTCCACGTCCGCATGGCCTCCGCAGGCGGCGCCGTCGCCGTCGCCGTACGCGACTACGGCGTCGGCCTCAAGCCCGGCGAGGCCACCCGCGTCTTCAACCGCTTCTGGCGCGCCGACCCCGCCCGCGCCCGCACCACCGGCGGCACCGGCCTCGGGCTGTCCATCGCCCTCGAGGACGCCCGCCTGCACGGCGGCTGGCTCCAGGCATGGGGCGAGCCCGGCGGCGGCTCCCAGTTCCGGCTGACCCTGCCCCGTACCGGCGCCGACAGCCTGCGCGGATCCCCGATCGCCCTCGAACCCGAGGACTCCCGCCGCAACCGCGACCTCGCCATCGCGCTCTCCCACCGGGGCATGCCCGCCGGCGCCACCGCACTCGACGCCGCCACGCCCCCCGTCTCCGCGCAGCACGGCTTCCCGGCGCCGCGGTTCGCCGCGCCCGCCATCCCCTCCATGCCGTTCACCCCGCCGCGGCCACCCGCCGCCGACCCGGCGGCCCTGCCCGGCAACGGCGCACGGGTCGTAGGACACCGTGCGGGCGGCGGCACGGCCACCCACCCCACGACAGCGGACGAAGCGCGGGAGGACGACGACTGATGCGCGCGAAGGGGGGCGGCCTCCCGAGGCCGGCCGTTGCGGGCGTGCTCCTGAGCGGACTCGTGCTGCTCACGGGCTGCGCGTCCATGCCCAGCAGCGGCGAAGTGCACAAGGTCGGCGGTGAGAAGCACGCCGACACCGATCCCCAGGTCCGGGTCTTCGGCGTCAAACCGCAGGGCGGCGAGACCCCCAGCGACATCGTCAGCGGCTTCCTCGAGGCCATCACCAGCGACGAGGCCGACTACGCCACCGCCAAGCTCTACCTGACCAAGGACCAGGGAAAGCGCTGGAAACCCGAATCGGGGATAACCGTCCTCGCCGGAGGCATCGCCCAGGCGCAGGAACCGGGCACGACCACCGACGGCAAGGACGGCGACAGCACCCAGATCACCCTCTCCGGGACCAAGGTCGCCACCGTCGACGAGCGGCACGCCTACACCGCCGAGAACGGCACCTTCAGCAGCGGGCTGCGCCTCACCAAGGAAGACGGCGAATGGCGCATCGCCGGAGTCGCCGACGGCCTGGTGCTCAGCGAGGCCGACTTCCAGCGCTTCTACCGATCCGTCGACACGTTCTACTTCGCCTCCCCCGGGCCGGGCCCCAAGGACGCGGCCGCCGGGGACGCCCTCGTCGCCGACCCGATCTACCTGCGCAAGCGCATCAACGCGCTCAGCAACGCCGTCAACGCCCTCCTCGCCGGGCCCACCGACTGGCTGGAACCCGTCGTCACCTCGGCCTTCCCCACGGGCATACGGGCCGAGGAGGTCGAGCTCGACGACTCCCAGCGCGTCACGGTGAAGCTCAAGGGGTCCCCCGGCGGCGACGGCGCGCGCTGCGAACGGATGGCCGCCCAGCTGATCCAGACCATCCAGGGCATGTCGTCCACGCCCGTACCCTCGGTCGAACTCCAGGGCCCCTCCGGTCGCACCCTGTGCACACTGCAGCGCGGCGACGCCGGCGCCTACGCGCCGGACAAGCTCGTCGGGGAGAGCAACGAGCAGTACTTCATCGACGCGGAGCACCACCTCGTCAGCCTCAGCGGTACGGGCACCGCTTCGCCCACCGCGGTCGCGGGCCCCCTCGGGACGGGAACGTTCAGGGTGGGCTCGGCCGCCGTACGGCGCGACGAGCAGTACGCCGCTGCCCTCACCGAGGACGACGCGAACCTCTACGTGACGGGCCTGAACGCCGACGCCCAACTGGGCCCCGTCGTCCTGCGCAGCCAGGCCGTCGACCCGAAGAACCGCTTCACGACCCCCAGCTGGGACGGCTACGGCGACCTCTGGATCGCCGACCGCGACCCCGACCGGCCGCGGCTGCTGATGCTGCCCGACGGCGCCGGCAACCCGGTGCCCGTCGACGTGCCGGACCTTGGTGACGGGCGCATCGAGTCGCTGAGGGTCGCGGCCGACGGCGTGCGCATCGCCCTGCTGGTCCGCGACGGCGGCCACACCACCCTGCGGCTCGGGCGGATCGAGCGCACAGGGACGGCCGCCGACCAGAAGATCACGGTGGCGGAGCTGCGCAGCGTCGCACCGCAACTCGAGGACGTCATAGCGGCGTCCTGGGCCGGGTTCAGCCGGCTCGTCGTGGTGGGACGCGAGGCCGGGGGAGTGCCGCAGATCCAGTACGTGGACGCGGACGGCTCCGGCACGTCCTCGTCGAGCCTGCCGGGCATCAGCGGCGTGGTGTCGGTGGCGGCCTCGGAGCGCCAGGACAAACCGCTGCTCGCGGAGCTCGACGGCGGCGTCTTCCGGCTGCCGTCCGACTCCAACTGGAAGGAAGTCGCGCCGAAGGCCGGCTCGCCCGTCTACCCGGGCTGACGACCCTCTCGGCCCTTCGGCTCCCTCGGCTCTTCACGGGCCTTCTCGCGGTGCGCGGTGCGTGGCGATCGCGCGCCGACGCGTGGGTGGGCGCGAGGCCGTTCGTGGGGCGGGGAAAGTTATCCACAGGCTGGGGACGGGGCTGGTGGTGATCGCCCGTTCCCGCCATCGTTGAGTCATGCGGGGAGCACGGGGACGGCGGGGCCTGCGGGGCGGTCGCGCCGTGCGGTCATGGTGGCGGGAGATGTCGGGGCTGCTGCTGCCGGCCGAGTGCGCGGGGTGCGGGGCGCCGCGGACCGTGCTGTGCGAGGAGTGCGGCGCCGCGCTGCATGAGCCCGGGGCGCGGGAGGTCCGGCCGGACGCGCCGCCCGACGGGCTGCCCGCCGTGTGGGCGGCGACCGTCTACACGGACCAGCCGCGCGCGGTGCTCCTGGCGCACAAGGAGCGCGGCGCGCTGGGCCTGGCCCGGCCGCTGGGCGAGGCCCTGGCGGGCGCGGTCTACGCGGCGGTGCGGGGAGGGGGAGGGGGTGGGGCCCCCGAGATGCGGCGCCGGGAAGCCGGCACTCCCCTCCCCCCGCCCGCCCTCACCCCGTTCCTCATCGTCCCCGTCCCCTCCTCCCGGCGGGCGGTCGCCGCCCGCGGCCACGACGCGACCAAGCGCCTCGCCCTCGCCGCCGCCACGGACCTGCGACGCGACAGCCTGACCGTCCGGGTGGCCGCGGTGCTGCGCCAGCGCCGCGAGGTGGCCGACCAGGCGGGCCTCGGCGCCCGTGACAGGCCCGCCAACCTCTCCGGCGCCCTCACCGCCGTCCGCGGCGCCGATCGGCTCCTGAGGACCGCCCCGGTGGTGCTGGTGGACGACCTGATGACGACCGGCGCCTCACTCGCCGCCGCGGCCCGCGCCGTCGAGGAGGCCGGAGGCCGGGTCCTGGCCGCGGCGGTCGTCGCGGGCCCGGCGCCGCTGCGCCACCCCACGAGCGGCCGGAACGGCCGGCGAGGACGGGCACCCCGGCCGGCGGCCCCGCCCCCGTGAGCCGGGGCGGGGGAAGGGGAGGCCGGAAGGGGAGGCCCCCACCCGGCCCCGAACAGGCGCCCGAAAGGCGAGCCGAATCCGAAGGTCAGGAGCGATCTCGCAGGTGGCACGACGGGCATTTCACCCGAAGGGAGGTATAGCGCTTCTGGGGGTGCCGACCCCGGGTCCGCGGGTCTATGTTCGGTGGTGAGGGGCGGCGGTGCCCGTGTGGACCGCCGTTTCACGGACCGCGAGACGCGGTTCACCCAAGGTTCAGTGGGTGAAGTTCCGTCTTGCGGGGGAGGAGGAGGTGAGAGTCGCGGCTTCGCCGCCCGGGAGCCTCCGAGCGTGCGGAGCGGCAACGAACGTCGACGCCGGCCGGGACCTGTTGCCCGCCGGCCTCAGCGCAAGGGATCGCCCCGTGAGACCGAGGCGATCCGGGAACGGAGTTCTGCGTGGACATCGTCGTCAAGGGCCGCAAGACCGAGGTGCCCGAGCGGTTCCGGAAGCACGCGAACGAGAAGCTGGAGAAGATCCAGAAGCTCGACGGCAAGGTGATGAGCCTCGAGGTCGAGGTGTCCAAGGAACCGAACCCCCGGCAGGCAGACCGTTCCGACCGGGTGGAGATCACGCTGCGCACCCGTGGCCCGGTGATCCGGGCCGAGGCCGCCGCGACCGACCCGTACGCGGCGCTCGACGTCGCGGCGAACAAGCTCGAGGCGCGGCTGCGCAAGGCGGCCGACAAGCGCCGGGTGCATCGCGGCGGCAGCCGGACACCCATGAGCGTGGCGGAGGCGACGGCCGGACTGGCCACGACCGAGTTCAACGGCACCCCGACCGGCGGGGAGACCCCCACGGGCGTGCCCACCACCAAGATCGGCGGTCGTCTCGAGGTCCAGGGTGAAGGACCGCTGGTGGTTCGCGAGAAGACGCATGCGGCAGCACCGATGACGCTCGACCAGGCCCTCTATGAGATGGAACTGATCGGGCACGACTTCTATCTGTTCATCGACTCCGACACGGAACAACCGAGTGTCGTCTACCGGCGGCACGGCTACGACTATGGCGTCATCCACCTCAAGGAGGACCTTTCCGTCGAGGATGCGCCGGCCGGCGCGGGCGGAGCGCTCCGCCGGTGAACTAGGGGTCAGTGGCGGCGCTCCCGGGCGGGAAACGACCATCGCCTGGGAGCGTCGCCGTGCTCGGGCGTGGAATCATGGCCGGGCAGCCAAGATGCGGGCGGTACCGCCCGGTTGGACTGGCACGGAAAGTGCGACTACCACGGGCGCCGGCCCGAGGGGGAGGAACCGATGGCGGACAGCTTCGAGCCCGCGCCGGCCGGCGGCGCGGAGCCCGGTACGGGCGCCGCGGGGGACACGGGCGTCGCCGGCGCGCCGCGCAAGGAGCCGATCAGGGTGCTCGTGGTGGACGACCACGCCCTCTTCCGCCGCGGTCTGGAGATCGTGCTCGCGCAGGAGGAGGACATCCAGGTCGTCGGCGAGGCGGGGGACGGCGCGGAGGCGACGGAGAAGGCCGCGGATCTGCTGCCGGACATCGTGCTGATGGACGTGCGGATGCCGAGGCGGGGCGGTATCGAGGCGTGCACCTCCATCAAGGAGGTGGCCCCCAGCGCGAAGATCATCATGCTGACGATGAGCGACGAGGAGGCGGACCTCTACGAGGCCATCAAGGCCGGGGCGACCGGCTACCTCCTCAAGGAGATCTCCACGGACGAGGTGGCCACGGCGATCCGCGCGGTGGCGGACGGCCAGTCGCAGATCAGCCCGTCGATGGCGTCGAAGCTGCTCACCGAGTTCAAGTCGATGATCCAGCGCACGGACGAGCGCCGGCTGGTGCCCGCCCCCCGGCTGACGGACCGTGAGCTGGAGGTGCTGAAGCTGGTCGCCACCGGCATGAACAACCGGGACATCGCCAAGGAGCTCTTCATCAGCGAGAACACGGTGAAGAACCACGTGCGGAACATCCTGGAGAAGTTGCAGCTGCACTCGCGGATGGAAGCCGTGGTGTACGCGATGCGGGAGAAGATCCTCGAGATCCGCTGAGCCGGGTTCCTGCGGTCAGGAGGCGGCGAGGGCTGTGGTGAGGGCCGCGGCGAGTTCGGGGTCGTCGAGGCGTTCGATGCGGATGTCGTCGCAGCCGACCCATGTGGCGGCCTCGCGCAGCGCCTGCGCCATGGGCTCGACGGCGCGCGCGGATTCGAGTGAGACCTGACGGGCGATCAGGGTGGTTCCCTCGCGGGCCGGGTCGGCGCGGCCGACCAGCCGGCCGCCGGCCAGCAGCGGCATCGCGAAGTAGCCGTGTATGCGCCGGGGCTTGGGGACGTACGCCTCCAGGCGGTGGGTGAAGCCGAAGACGCGCTCGGTGCGGGGCCGGTCCCAGATCAGTGAGTCGAAGGGGGAGAGCAGGGTCGTGCGGTGCCGGCCGCCGCGGGAGGCCTCGGCCAGGGCGGTGGGGTCGGCCCAGGCGGGCTTGCCGCCCCAGCCCTCGACCTGCACGGGGACCAGGCCGGTGTCGGCGACGACCGAGTCGACCTGCTCGCCCTTGAGGCGGTGGTAGTCGGCGAGGTCGGCCCGGGTGGCGACGCCCAGTGCCGCGCCGGCCTGGGCGACCAGGCGGCGCAGGCATTCGGTGTCGTCGATGTCGTCGTGGAAGAGGGCGTCGGGTACGGCCCGCTCGGCGAGGTCGTAGACGCGCTTCCAGCCGCGCCGCCGGGTGCAGACGACCTCGCCGGTGTCGAGCAGCCACTCCACCGCGATCTTCGTCTCGGACCAGTCCCACCAGGGGCCGCCGTTCTTGGCGCCGCCGAGTTCGGTCGAGGTCAGGGGGCCGTCGGTCTTGAGCCGGTCCAGGACGGCGGCGGTGGAACGGTCGGCGTCCTGCAGTACGTGCCAGCGGTGGCCGCGGGCCCGCCGGGCGCGGCGGCGGAAGGAGAAGTGCGGCCATTCCTCGATGGGGAGGATGCAGGCGGCGTGCGACCAGTACTCGAAGGCGTGGTTCTCCGTCCAGTACGCGTCCTCGACGGCGGCGCGGCCGACGGCGCCGAGGCGGGCGTACGGGATGAGCTCGTGGGAGCGGGCGAGCACGGAGATGGTGTCCAGCTGCACCGCGCCCAGCCGCCGCAGGACGCCGCGGACGCCGCCGCGGCGGTCGGGGGCGCCGAGGAAGCCCTGGGCGCGCAGGGTGGTCCGGCGGGCGTCGTCGGCGGAGAGGGCCACGGGCTTCGTCATGGGCCCACCCTAGAAGGCGCCACCGACAATCCGGTCCTGGCCGGGTCCGCGGTGCCCGCCCGGCGGGCGGGCGGGGTCCGTGGCCCGGCCGGCCCGGTCATGCGCCCTGGTACGGGAGGTAGGCGGCCCCGCCGGTCAGGCCGAGGTCGGAGGGGAGCAGGGAGCCGATCCACGCGTCGCGGCGGGTGCCCTGGTGGACGATCTTGCCGCGCATGGTGCCCTCCATCCGGAAGCCGGCCTTGAGGGCGACGGCGCGGGAGCCGGCGTTGCCGGCCTCGGCGTACCACTCCAGGCGTTCCACACCGAGTCCCTCGAAGGCCCAGTGGGCGACGGCGCGGGCGGCCTCGGCGGTGAGGCCGCGGCCGCGCTGTTCCTTGGCGGTCCAGTAGCCGAGTTCGGCCTGCCGTTCGGCGGTGTTCAGCTGGGCGAGCCGCACCAGCCCCATGGCACCCACCAGGCGTCCCTCGTCGCGCGTGGTGACGGCGAAGTTGTAGACGGTGTCGTCGCGCCAGCCGTCGGGGCAGGTCCGGGCGACGAACTCCTGCGCGTGCTCGTGGGTGTACGGGGAGGGCACGGGTGTCCAGCGGGGGATCTCCGGGTCCTGGCAGGCGATGCGGACGGCCTCGGCGTCGTCCGGTCCGAAGGGGCGCAGGACGAGACGGTCGGTGGTGAGGGTTATCGGCTCCATGGGTCGGAGTATCCCCGAGCGGGGGGTGCGGTCTCGACCGGAAAAGACCGGATCGGGGCCGCGATCGACAGGGAGAACCGCCCGGCTTGGCGACGGACCTCCCGGCCCGCTGGGGTCCTCGCTTACGATGGCCGTTGCAGCGGGGTGTGACCTGCTGTGCCAGCGCGAGAAACCGTGCCAGGCCCGACCGGCAAGGAGCCAGCCTACGTGTCCGTCCTCAACAAGATCCTGCGTGCAGGCGAAGGCAAGATCCTGCGCAAGCTGCACCGCATCGCGGACCAGGTCAATTCCATTGAAGAGGACTTCGTCGATCTGACGGACGCCGAGCTGAGGGCCCTCACGGACGAGTACAAGGAGCGCTACGCCGACGGCGAGAGCCTGGACGACCTGCTCCCCGAGGCGTTCGCCACCGTCCGCGAGGCAGCCAAGCGCGTCCTGGGTCAGCGGCATTACGACGTCCAGATCATGGGTGGTGCGGCGCTGCACCTCGGTTATGTCGCCGAGATGCGCACCGGCGAGGGCAAGACCCTGGTCGGTACGCTGCCGACGTATCTGAACGCGCTGTCCGGCAAGGGCGTGCACCTGATCACCACCAACGACTACCTCGCCGAGCGCGACTCGGAGTGGATGGGCCGGGTGCACCGCTTCCTGGGCCTGGAGGTCGGTTGCATCCTGGCGAACATGACCCCGGCGCAGCGCCGCGAGCAGTACGCCTGTGACATCACCTACGGCACGAACAACGAGTTCGGCTTCGACTACCTGCGCGACAACATGGCGTGGTCGAAGGACGAACTGGTGCAGCGCGGTCACAACTTCGCGGTGGTGGACGAGGTCGACTCGATCCTCATCGACGAGGCCCGTACCCCGCTGATCATCTCGGGCCCGGCGGACCAGGCCACGAAGTGGTACTCGGACTTCGCCCGCCTGGTGACCCGCCTGAAGGCCGGCGAGGCCGGCAGCATGGGCAAGGCCGAGACCGGCGACTACGACTTCGACGAGAAGAAGCGCACCGTCGCCATCCACGAGGCCGGCGTGTCCAAGGTCGAGGACTGGCTGGGCATCGACAACCTCTACGAGTCGGTGAACACCCCGCTGGTGGGCTACCTGAACAACGCCATCAAGGCCAAGGAGCTCTACAAGAAGGACAAGGACTACGTCGTCATGGACGGCGAAGTCATGATCGTCGACGAGCACACCGGCCGTATCCTGGCCGGCCGCCGCTACAACGAGGGCATGCACCAGGCGATCGAGGCGAAGGAGGGGGTGGACATCAAGGACGAGAACCAGACGCTCGCCACGATCACCCTCCAGAACTTCTTCCGCCTGTACTCCAAGCTCTCGGGCATGACCGGTACGGCGATGACCGAGGCCGCGGAGTTCCACCAGATCTACAAGCTCGGCGTGGTCCCGATCCCGACCAACCGGTCCGTGCAGCGCAAGGACCGGGCGGACCTGATCTACCGCACCGAGGAGGCGAAGTTCGCCGCGGTCGTCGACGACATCGTCGAGAAGCACGAGAAGGGCCAGCCGGTCCTGGTCGGCACCACCTCGGTCGAGAAGTCCGAGTACCTGTCGCAGCAGCTGAACAAGCGCGGCGTCCCGCACGAGGTGCTGAACGCCAAGCAGCACGAGCGCGAGGCCTCGATCGTCGCGCAGGCCGGCCGCAAGGGCGCCGTCACGGTGGCCACCAACATGGCCGGCCGCGGTACGGACATCAAGCTGGGCGGCAACCCGGACGACCTGGCCGAGGCGGAGCTGCGGCAGCGCGGCCTGGACCCGGTGGAGCACGTCGAGGAGTGGGCGGCGGCCCTGCCGGAGGCGCTGGAGCGCGCCGAGGCGGCGGTCAAGGCCGAGTTCGAGGAGGTCAAGGAACTCGGCGGCCTCTATGTGCTGGGCACCGAGCGCCACGAGTCGCGGCGCATCGACAACCAGCTGCGCGGCCGCAGCGGCCGTCAGGGCGACCCGGGCGAGTCCCGCTTCTACCTCTCCCTCGGTGACGACCTGATGCGCCTGTTCAAGGCGCAGATGGTGGAGCGCGTGATGGCGATGGCCAACGTTCCCGACGACGTGCCGATCGAGAACAAGATGGTGACCCGCGCCATCGCCTCCGCCCAGTCGCAGGTCGAGCAGCAGAACTTCGAGATCCGCAAGAACGTCCTGAAGTACGACGAGGTGCTCAACCGGCAGCGCGAGGTCATCTACGGCGAGCGCCGCCGCGTCCTGGAGGGCGAGGACCTGCACGAGCAGGTGCAGCACTTCATGGACGACACGATCGACGACTACATCGCGATCGAGACCGCCGAGGGCTTCGCCGAGGACTGGGACCTGGACCGGCTGTGGGGTGCTTTCAAGCAGCTCTACCCGGTCACGGTGACCGTGGAGGACCTGGAGGACGCCGCGGGCGACCGGGCGGGCATCACCGCGGACTTCATCGCGGAGATGGTCAAGGACGACATCCACGAGCAGTACGACGGGCGGGAGCAGCAGCTCGGCTCGGAGATCATGCGCGAGCTGGAGCGGCGCGTGGTGCTGTCGGTGCTGGACCGCAAGTGGCGTGAGCACCTGTACGAGATGGACTACCTGCAGGAGGGCATCGGCCTGCGGGCGATGGCGCAGCGCGACCCGCTGGTGGAGTACCAGCGCGAGGGCTACGACATGTTCAAGGCCATGATGGACGGCATCAAGGAGGAGTCCGTCGGCTACCTGTTCAACCTGGAGGTCCAGGTCGAGCAGCAGGTCGAGGAGGTGCCGGTGGACGCCGGCGGCCCGCAGGACGCGGCTCCGACGCTGGTCAAGCAGGACGCCCGTCCGGAGATCCGGGCCAAGGGCCTGGAGGCCCCGAAGCGGGCCGACCGGCTGCACTTCTCCGCTCCCACGGTGGACGGCGAGGGCGGTGTCGTCGAGGGCGACTTCGAGAGCGACGCGGGCGCGGAGTCGGACGGCCTGACGCGGGCGGAGCGCCGCCGCGCGGCCAAGGGCGGCCGGCGCCGCAAGAAGTAGCGTTCACGCGTTCCGGGGCCGGACTCCTGACGGGGTCCGGCCCCGGCGCGTGTCCAGGCCCCGGCGCGTGTCCCGGCGCCGGCCCCGGCTCGCGCTCCGGCGGGGTCAGTGCGCCTCGACGGCGGAGCAGCGCCAGCCGGCGGTGCCGGCGCGTGCCGGCCCTTCACGTCCCGGTGCCGCTGCCGGTGCCTCGCGGCCCGCGCGCTCCAGCCGGAAGGCGAGGGCGCGTGCGACGTGCGGGGTGAGCAGGACGACGGCGCTGACCTCGACGGCCGCGCCGTCGAGGACGGGGGAGACGTGCGGCGGCCCCAGCAGCCGCGGCAGGTGGCCGCGGGAGACGTAGCGCCAGTCGGCGCGGGCTCCCACCAGGTCCCAGAGCCGGTCGTAGGCCTCGGGCCGCATCCGTCCGGCGAGGGTGGTGATGGGCCGTCGTCCGGTGAGGACCTCCAGCAGCCGCCCGGCGAACCAGACGTGCGGCGGCAGGGCGGTGACGTGCCGCGCCGGTGAGGGCGCCGGCGCGGACGCGGGCATGGGCGTGAGGACAGGCATGGTGTGGACCCCCGTGGTCTACCGACTGGTAACCGGGTTCTACGGTGACGGGTGCGGCCGGGGGAAGCCGGGCCGGCGATGTCCGGGAGGCGGTGCGGGATTCACCTATCAGGGGTGGTGCGCCCGTATGCTGACGCCATGCGCGTCTACATCCCCACGACCCTCCCAGGCCTGGCCGAGGCGCACAAGGCGGGTGAGCTGGGCCCCGCCCCGCTGGACGCCTTCGCCGTCACCCCGAGCCTGCGCGAGTGGTACGTCTCCGACGACATCGAGGAACTGGAGTACGCCGCGCTGACGCGCGCCGCCCAGGCCTCCCTGCGCCAGCTGGCCGCCACCCCGGACGCGCCCAGGCGCCGCGTGGTGGTCGCGGTGGACGTCGCCGACGCCGCCGTCGCCTTCGACCCCGACCGCGGCCTGGACCCCTCGGCGCTGGGCGCGGTGCGGCTGGCCGCACCCGTGCCGATGACGAGGGCGGCCGCCGTCCACGCCGACGCCGACGACGCCGAGCAGGACGTCACGGCGGCCGCCGACGCCCTCGGCGCGGCCGACGCGGGCGACGACGACGCCCGCTTCACCGTCGACGGAGCCGAGGACCACGAGCTGCTCTGGTACGCCACTCAGGAGATCACCTCGCTCATTGCGTGAGGTGACCGCGCGAACACGCCGTGAGTGGATTTGACCTGGGCACTTGCCTTGAGGACATGGGGTCTGGGTACGGTTTCGGGTGTGAACGCGCATCTCGTGTGGGACTGGAACGGCACGCTGCTCCATGACATCGACGCGGTGATCGAGGCGACCAACGCCTCCTTCGCCGAGATCGGGCTGCCGCGGATCACGCTGGAGCGTTACCGCGAGCTGTACTGCGTGCCGGTGCCCCTGTTCTACGAGCGGCTCATGGGCCGGCTGCCCACCGACGAGGAGTGGGAGGTGATGGACGACATCTTCCATCGCCACTACTGGACCCTCGCCGGTACGTGCGGCCTCGCCGAGGGGGCGGCGGAGATCCTGGCGCGGCGCCGCTACGAGGGGCTGACGCAGTCGCTGTGCTCCCTGGCGCCCCACGATCGGCTGATACCGATCCTGCGCACGCACGGCATCGAGAACCACTTCCTTCGGGTGGACGGCCGCACCCAGGGCAGCCACAGCGGCAAGTCCGAGCAGATGGCGCGGCACGTCGCGGCGATGGAGGGCATAGCGGCGGACCGCATGGTGGTCATCGGCGACGCCGTCGACGACGCCGTGGCCGCCCGCCACGTCGGGGCCATGGCGGTGCTCTACACCGGCGGCTCGCACAGCCGGGCCAGCCTGGAGACCGCGGGGGTGCCCGTGGTGGACACCCTGGAGCAGGCCGTGGAGACCGCCGAGGCCCTGGTCGCCGCCTGAGCCCGGCCCACGGCGGCCGTCCGACCGATCGCCGTTCGCCCGGCTGCCCGGGCCCCGCCGGGGACTCGGGCACCGGCCGTCAGGCCACCGGCGCCTTGGAGCGCAGCACGGTGAGGAACTCGCGCATCCACGCCGGGTGGTCCGGCCAGGCACGCGAGGAGACCACGACGCCGTCGACGACGGCCTCGGAGTCCTGGAAGCTTGCGCCGGCCGCCTCCATGTCCATCTCCAGCGCCGGGTAGGCGGTGACGCGGCGCCCGCTGAGGGCGCCCACGGCGGCCGTCAGCAGGGGGCCGTGGCAGATCTGCGCGACGGGCTTGTCGGCGTCGAAGAACGCCTTGAGGACCTTGCGCAGCTCAGGGTCGTTGCGCAGGTACTCGGGAGCGCGCCCGCCGGGGACGACCAGGGCCGCGTACTCGCCGGGCTCGACGTCCGCGAAGGACAGGTCGGCCGGCCAGGTGTAGCCGGGCTTCTCGGTGTAGGTGTCGAAGCCGTCCTCGAAGTCGTGGACGACGAACCTGAGCTTCTTGCGGCTGGGGGCCGCGATGTGCACCTCGTACCCCTCTTCGAGGAGCCGTTGGTAGGGGTACATGACTTCCAGCGATTCCGCCGCGTCGCCGGTCACGATCAGGATCTTGGTGGCCATGGCTGGGTGTCCCGCCTCTCGCCGTCTGCTGTCCGTCTGCTGTCCGTCCGCTGCGTGCTGCTGCCGTCCGCCGTTCCGCGCCGATGCCGTGTGAACGTCCTGGTACATCTCCGTGACGCTCCCCTCCTCAACCTGCACCCGCCCGGCCGGACTGTCCAGTTCGTCAAAGATTGGTTCGTGGTTTTGTACACAAAGAGCCCCTGACAGCCCCCCCGGCCGTAGCGATAGCCTTACAGCGTGATCAGCGCTGATCCATCGATCACCATCACCTACGTCACGCAATGGCGCGCGACAGGAGCATGAGGACATGCAGACCAAGCTGGACGAAGCAAAGGCCGAGCTGCTCGCACGGGCGGCCCGGGTAGCTGAGAACAGCCCGGCGGGGGGACAACCTGGCCAGGGCCTCGAGAAGGAGGCGCTGGGAGCCTTCCTTCAGCGCTACTACCTGCACAGCGCCCCGGAGGACCTGCTCGACCGCGACCCGGTGGACGTCTTCGGCGCCGCCGTGTCCCACCACCGTCTCGCCGAGGTGCGCCCGCAGGGGACGGCCAACGTCCGCGTGCACACCCCCTCGGTGGAGGAGAACGGCTGGACGTGCAGCCACACCGTCGTCGAGGTGGTCACCGACGACATGCCGTTCCTGGTCGACTCCGTCACCAACGAGCTGTCCCGTCAGGACCGCGCGATCCACGTCGTCGTCCACCCGCAGATGCTGGTGCGCCGTGACGTGACCGGGAAGCTGCTGGAGGTGCTGGACGCCGCGCCGGGCGACGCCTCCGGTGTGCCGCACGACGTGCTGGTCGAGTCCTGGATCCACGTGGAGATCGACCGCGAGACCGACCGCGACGACCTGAAGCAGATCACCGCGGACCTGCGCCGGGTCCTGTCCGACGTCCGCGAGACCGTCGAGGACTGGCAGAAGATGCGCGACGCCGCGCTGCGCATCGCCGACGAGCTGGCCGCGACCCCGCCCGCGCTGCCCGAGCAGGAGGTCGGCGAGGCCTGGGAGCTGCTGCGCTGGCTCTCCGAGGACCACTTCACCTTCCTCGGCTACCGTGAGTACGCGCTGACCACGGAGACCACCCCCGAGGGCGAGGAGGACGTGCTCACCGCCGTCCCCGGCACCGGCCTGGGCATCCTGCGCTCCGACCCGCAGCACCGCGTGGAGGAGTCCGAGAGCGGCCAGGCGGTCTCGCCGTCCTTCAACCGGCTGCCCGCGGACGCCCGCAAGAAGGCCCGCGAGCACAAGCTGCTGATCCTCACCAAGGCCAACAGCCGTTCCACCGTGCACCGCCCGTCCTACCTCGACTACATCGGGGTGAAGAAGTTCGACGCCGACGGCAACGTCGTCGGCGAGCGCCGCTTCCTCGGCCTGTTCTCCTCGGCCGCCTACACCGAGTCCGTGCGCCGCGTGCCGGTGATCCGCCGCAAGGTGCAGGAGGTGCTGGACGGCGCGGGCTTCTCGCCGGACAGCCACGACGGCCGCGACCTGCTGCAGATCCTGGAGACCTACCCGCGCGACGAGCTCTTCCAGACCGGGCCGGACGAGCTGCGCGAGATCGTCACCAGCGTGCTCTACCTGCAGGAGCGCCGCCGGCTGCGGCTGTTCCTGCGCCAGGACGAGTACGGCCGCTACTTCTCGGCGCTGGTCTACCTGCCCCGCGACCGCTACACCACGGGCGTGCGGCTGCGGCTGACGGACATCCTCAAGGAGGAGCTGAACGGCGTCACCGCCGACTTCACCGCCTGGAACACTGAGTCGGTCCTCTCCCGGCTGCACTTCGTGGTCCGCGTCGCGTCCGGCACCGCGCTGCCGCACCTGACCGAGCGCGACGTCGAGCGGATCGAGAACCGGCTCGCCGACGCGGCCCGCTCCTGGGCGGACGGCTTCGCCGAGGCGCTGACCTCGGAGTGCGGCGAGGAGCGCGCGGCCGAGCTGACCCGCCGCTACGCGCACGCCTTCCCCGACGGCTACCGCGCCGACTTCACGCCCCGCGCGGCCGTCGCGGACCTGCAGCACCTGGAGCGGCTGGGCGGCGAGGACTTCTGCCTCAGCCTGTACGAGCCGGTCGGCGCCGCACCCGACGAGCGCCGATTCAAGATCTACCGCACCGGCGCCCCCGTCTCGCTGTCCGCGGTGCTGCCCGTACTGCAGCGCCTGGGCGTCGAGGTCATCGACGAGCGCCCGTACGAGTTGCGCCGCGCCGACGGCACCCGCGCCTGGATCTACGACTTCGGGCTGCGCATCGACCCCTCGCTCGGCGACCTCGGCGACGACGCCCGTGAGCGCTTCCAGGACGCCTTCACCGCGACCTGGACCGGGCAGGCCGAGAACGACGGCTTCAACTCGCTGGTGCTGCGCGCCGGCCTGTCCTGGCGCCAGGCGATGGTGCTGCGGGCGTACGCCAAGTACCTGCGGCAGGCCGGCACGGCCTTCTCCCAGGACTACATGGAGGACACCCTCCGCAACAACGTCCACACCACCCGGCTGCTGGTCAACCTCTTCCAGGCCCGGCTCTCCCCGGACCACCAGCGGGCCGGCAGCGAGCTGACCGACGCCCTGCTGGAGGAGGTGGACGCCGCCCTGGAGCAGGTCGCCAGCCTGGACGAGGACCGCATCCTGCGCTCCTTCCTGACCCTGATCAAGGCGACGCTGCGCACCAACTACTTCCAGCGCGCCGACGGCGGCAGGCCGCACTCCTACGTGTCGATGAAGTTCGACCCGCAGGCCATCCCGGACCTGCCCGCGCCGCGCCCGGCGTACGAGATCTGGGTGTACTCGCCGCGCGTGGAGGGCGTGCACCTGCGCTTCGGCAAGGTCGCCCGCGGCGGCCTGCGCTGGTCCGACCGGCGCGAGGACTTCCGTACCGAGATCCTCGGCCTGGTCAAGGCGCAGATGGTGAAGAACACCGTCATCGTGCCGGTCGGCGCCAAGGGCGGCTTCGTCGCCAAGCAGCTGCCGGACCCGTCCGCCGACCGCGAGGCGTGGCTGGCGGAGGGCATCGCGTCCTACAAGACGTTCATCTCCGGTCTGCTCGACGTCACCGACAACCTGGTCGGCGGCCAGGTCGTGCCGCCGGCCGACGTGGTCCGCCACGACGGCGACGACACCTACCTGGTGGTCGCCGCGGACAAGGGCACCGCGTCCTTCTCGGACATCGCCAACGAGGTCGCCACCTCCTACGGCTTCTGGCTCGGCGACGCCTTCGCCTCCGGCGGCTCGGTCGGCTACGACCACAAGAAGATGGGGATCACCGCCCGCGGCGCGTGGGAGTCGGTCAAGCGGCACTTCCGCGAGATGGGCCACGACACCCAGAGCGAGGACTTCACCGTCGTCGGCGTCGGCGACATGTCCGGTGACGTCTTCGGCAACGGCATGCTGCTCAGCGAGCACATCCGGCTGGTCGCCGCCTTCGACCACCGGCACATCTTCATCGACCCCGTGCCGGACGCGGCGACCTCGTACGCCGAGCGCCGCCGGATGTTCGAGCTGCCGCGCTCCTCGTGGGCGGACTACGACACCAAGCTGATCTCGCACGGCGGCGGGGTCTTCCCGCGCAGCGCCAAGGCGATCGCGCTGACCCCGCAGATCCGCAAGGCGCTCGGCATCGACCAGCCGGTGGCGAAGATGACCCCGGCCGACCTGATGAGGGCGATCCTCAAGGCCCCGGTGGACCTGCTGTGGAACGGCGGCATCGGCACCTATGTGAAGGCCGCCACCGAGACCCACCCGGACGTCGGCGACAAGGCCAACGACGCGATCCGTGTGGACGGCGGCGAGCTGCGCGTCAAGGTCGTCGGCGAGGGCGGCAACCTGGGCCTGACCCAGCTCGGCCGGATCGAGTTCGCCCAGTCCGGCGGCCGGGTCAACACCGACGCGATCGACAACAGCGCCGGTGTGGACGCCTCCGACCACGAGGTCAACATCAAGATCCTGGTCAACGCGGTCGTCGCCGACGGCGACATGACGGTCAAGCAGCGCAACTCGCTGCTGGCCGAGATGACCGACGAGGTCGGCTCCCTGGTGCTGCGCAACAACTACGCGCAGAACGTGGCCCTGGCCAACGGCATGGCCCAGTCCGCCAGCCTGCTCCACGCCCACCAGCGCTACCTGCGCAAGCTGGTCCGCGAGGGCAAGCTGGACCGGGCCCTGGAGTTCCTGCCCTCCGACCGGCAGATCCGCGAGCGGCTGAACGCCGGTCACGGCCTGACCCTGCCGGAGATGGCCGTCCTCCTGGCCTACACGAAGATCACCGTGGCGGAGGAGCTGCTCGGCACCGGCCTGCCCGACGACCCGTACCTGCGGCAGCTGCTCGACGCGTACTTCCCCAAGGCGCTGCACGAGCGGTTCCAGGGGCAGATCGACGGACACGCGCTGCGGCGCGAGATCGTGACGACGGTGCTGGTCAACGACACCGTCAACACCGGCGGCACCACCTTCCTGCACCGCTTCAAGGAGGAGACCGGGGCCACCACCGAGGAGATCGTGCGGGCGCACACCGCGGCCCGCGCCATCTTCGCCCTGGGCGGCATCTGGGACGAGGTGGAGGCGCTCGACACGGTCGTGCCGGCGGACGTCCAGACCCGGATCCGGCTGCACTCGCGGCGGCTGGTCGAGCGGGGCACCCGCTGGCTGCTGAACAACCGGCCGCAGCCGCTGGCGATCGCCGAGACGATCGACTTCTTCCGCGAGGGCGTCGCCACGGTGTGGGCGGTGCTGCCGAAGCTGCTGCGCGGCGCGGATCTGGAGTGGTACGAGTCGATCCACGACGAGCTGACCGGCGCGGGCGTGCCGGAGGAGCTGGCGACGCGGGTCGCCGGGCTCTCCTCGGCCTTCCCGACGCTCGACATCGTCGACGTCGCCGACCGGACCGGCAAGGACCCGCTGGCGGTCGCCGAGGTCTACTACGACCTCGCCGACCGGCTGCAGATCACGCAGCTGCTCGACCGGATCATCGAGCTGCCGCGCGCCGACCGCTGGCACTCCATGGCCCGTGCGTCGATCCGCGAGGACCTGTTCGCGGCGCACGCCGCACTCACCCAGGACGTGCTGTCCGTCGGCAACGGCTCCTCCACCCCGGAGCAGCGCTACCAGGCGTGGGAGGAGTCCAACAGCGCGCTGATCGGGCGTGCCAGGACGACCCTGGACGAGATCCAGGGCTCGGAGACCTTCGACCTGGCGAACCTGTCGGTGGCGATGCGGACGATCCGCTCGCTGCTGCGCGCCCGCCGCTGACGCGTACGACCGCGACACGACGACGGCAGGGGCCGGGGAGCACGCTCCCCGGCCCCTGCCGCGTGGCGGGGCTCAGCCGACCCGGTACAGCCGCTCACCGGTGCGCGGGCCCTGGGCGACCTGGACGCCTCCCGGCGGGGCGGGCTCGCCGGGCGCGGTCATCACCCACTTCACGTGGTAGCGGCGGGCGATGTCCAGGCGCTGGTCCACGGGCGTGGAGGGGGCCAGGTAGGCGCGTACGTCGGCCTCGCGGCGCTCGCGGTCGGCCGCCGTGGTCGACGGGTCCGGCCAGGCCGGTGAGACGAGGAACGCGCCGTAGGCCGGCATGACGTGCGTCGGGTTGTACCCGTCGGTCAGGAGGACGTCGCCGGCGGCGATGTGCTCCTGCGCCCACAGGTAGCTGGGCCAGGTGCTCAGCCGCTGCAGGTGCAGCGCGGGCGGGACGTAGCGTGCCGGGACGACCGCGCCCGCCTGCGCGAGCAGTCCCGCGCAGGCCGCGACCGCCGCCAGCGGCGCCAGCACGCGGCGCAGCCCGGTCCACGGCGGGGCCTCGGCCAGCTCGATCGCCAGCGCGAACTGCAGTGGCACCAGCAGCAGCCCGAAGATCCGACCGAAGGAGTAGGAGCCGCTGAGCCAGCCGTAGGCGGCGACGGCGCAGTCCGCGGCGAACATCAGCACCAGCGGGTCGAAGCGGTTGACGCGCAGCCGGTACAGCAGGGCCGGCAGCCCGGCCAGGGCCAGGCCGTACCACTGCCACAGGTTCGCGTACAGCCGCTGGTGGACGTCGTCGACGGTGGGGTCGCCGAGGAGGGAGGAGAGGCTGAAGTAGGGCCACCAGGCGGCGACGGCGAAGGCGACCGCGCCGGTCAGCGCCCAGCGGCCGAGGACCCCGGCGGCGACCGGCATGCGCTGCATGCCGATGACGATGGCGAGCACGCCGATGACGGTGCCCATCGCCGTGAAGGGGTGCACCAGCAGCACGGTCCCGACGAGCAGCCCGAGCCAGGCGTGCAGCCAGGTCCCCGCGACGCCGCGCCGGGCCGCCCGCGCGGTGAGCGCCCACACCCAGAACGTCACGCCGACGGCGAAGGCGCTGGGGTAGGTCAGTCCCCTGATCATCGACTGCAGGCCGAGGAAGCCGCTCCACTCCTTGTACTGCGGCCCCCACAGCAGCACGAACGCGGCGAGCGCCAGCACCGGCGCCCAGCGCCGGCGGCTCAGTTCCCGGGTGAAGGCGCCGATGCCGGTGACGATCAGCGCCAGGTTGACCGGGCCGCAGCCCTTGAGCAGTTGCCAGCCCGGTACGCCGGTCAGCTTCGACAGCAGCCCCAGCACCACGGTGTACGGGGTGAAGTAGGGGCTGCCGGTGCCCGGCACGTCGAGCAGCGGGTTGGCCGGGTGCAGCCAGTCGGCGGCGATCCGCTCGATCGCGGCGGCGTGCTGGCCGAAGTCGGAGGCGAGGGGGGACTGCCAGGTGCGGTAGGCCACCACCGCCCAGAAGAGGGTGCCGAGGATCAGGTACGGCGTGGGCCGGCGCGCGTCCCGCAACTCGTACGCCTGGGTCCGCCAGTCCCGCTGGGTCAGCACGCCGGTCACCGCAGCCCTCCCGGCCCTCGTCCGCTCGCCACCTCGTCCCCTCGATGCTTGATCGTGAGGGGCGCCGCTGCATCCCGGCGGGGCCCGTATGGGGCGTCGCCAGGGCTGCGCTACGGCTGCGCGGCGGCCTCCTGCGGCCCGGAGCGCGGCTCCGCGGGCGGGGCGGCGCCGGCCAGGAGCGCCGGCGCCGGTGCGGGGGCGCGGGCATCCAGGGGCACGACGGGCAGCGGCTCGGTCTCGCCGAGGAAGACCCGCCGTACGACCCGCTCGGCGGCCCGGCCGTCGTCGAAGGCGCAGAAGCGGCGGCGGAACGCGGCCCGCAGCCGGGCCGCCTCCGGGCTGTTCCAGGTGCCGTCGCGGAAGGCCGCGATCAGCTCGTCGTCGCTGGTGGAGACCGCGCCTGGGGTGTCGCCCGGGGCGCCGGACAGCAGGTCGAAGTAGACGCCGCGGCTGGCCCGGTAGACCGGCCAGTCGTCGGCGTGGACGACGATGGGACGGTCGAGGAGCGCGTAGTCGAACATGATCGACGAGTAGTCGGTGACGAGGGCGTCGGCGGCCAGGCACAGCTGCTCGACCGATGGGTGCCGGGACACGTCGACCAGCAGCCCCTCCTCGTGCAGCGCCTTCAGCCGGGCGTCCTCGCCGTGGAAGTAGTGGATGCGGGTCAGCAGGACGAAGTCCTCGCCGAGCGCCCGGCACACCCGCTCCACGTCCAGCCGCGGCACGAAGTTCCGCTGGTAGTCGCGGGTCGTCGGCGCGTACAGGACCGCGGTGCGCCCGGGAGCGATGCCCAGGGCCGCGCGGGCGTGGGCGACCTCGGCGGCGCCGGCCGTCAGGAAGACGTCGTTGCGCGGGTAGCCGGTCTCCAGGTGCTGCCAGGAGGAGGGGTAGACGCGCTCCCAGATCTCGCTGGAGTGCGGGTTGGAGGACAGGCTGTAGTCCCAGCGGTCCACCCGTTCCAGCAGCCGGCGGAAGCTCATGCCCTTGGCCGAGGCGGGGTAGCGCTGCTGGTCGATGCCCATCTTCTTCAGCGGGGTGCCGTGGTGGGTCTGCAGGTGGACGCTGCCGGGCCGCTTGCGGACGTCGTTGGGGAAGTTGACGTTGCTGATCAGGTACGTCGCCCGGGCCATCAGCCGCCAGTAGCGCCGGGTGCGCGGCACCACGTAGTCCACGCCCTTGGGCACCCGCGGCACGTCGGACTTGCGGACCAGCCACACCCCGTGGACGCCCGGGGCGATCTCCCGCGCCTTGTGGTAGATCGCGGCCGGGTTGCAGAACACCCCGCGGTCCCAGTACGCCGAGTACACCGCGAGGTTGGGGTCGAGCGGCCGCCGCAGGTGGTAGGCGTACAGGGCGGCCTTGGCCCGCTGCGTGACCTGCCGGCGCAGCGACCGCCTGCGCCGGGTCAGTTCCTTGCGGGCCCCGCGCGGTACGTCTCCCAGGCGGGCCAGCAGCCAGCTGCCGCGGGCCAGCCGCGCGTAGCCGAGGGCCTTGTCGGCGGGCGGTGCGAAGCCCTCCGGGACGTGGCGGGCGTACCAGCGGGCCGCGAGCCGGAAGAACTCGCCGCGCAGCCGCGGCGGGATCCGGTCGGGGTTGCCGAGGCAGAACAGGAAGTGGCTGACGGCCCGTTCGAACAGCATCGGCCGCAGTGGCGCGAGGTGCTCGCGGCCGGGCGCGTCGAGGAACTCGAAGAGCCGGGTGTACTGGTCGAGGATGACGAAGTGGTTGCGGCCCGGGCTGCGGGTGCTGGCGCCGCTGCGCCGCTGCCGGTACTCCAGCACCACCCGGGCCAGGCAGGAGATCCGCTCGGCGCTGAGCATCGTCTTGTAGGAGACGAGGGCGTCCTCGTAGATGCCGTCGCTGAAGGAGAATCCGTGCTCCCCGTAGAAGGCGCGGCGGTAGACGCGGTTGGAGGTGATCGCGAACAGCCGCAGGAACTCGGGGCGTTCGGTGATCCGGAAGACATCGGTGCCGGCCGAGGCGAGCAGTCCCCCGAAGACGCTCTTCTCGGCGGCCTCCCACCAGTAGGTGCGCACATGGTCGAAGTAGAGGATGTCCGGATCGCCGTCCTGCTTCAGCCGCTCGGCGACCGCCTCCAGGGAGCCGGGGGCGAGGGTGTCGTCGCCGTCGAGGAAGAGCAGGTAGTCGCCCGTGGCGCGCTCCGCGCCGGTGTTGCGGGCCCGCCCCACGCCCTGGTTCTCCTCGTGGTGCAGCGCGATCACCCGCGAGTCGCGTGCCGCGTACTCGTCGAGGATGCGGCCGCAGTGGTCCGGCGAGCGGTCGTCGACCGCGATCACCTCGAGGTCGGGCAGTGACTGCGACAGCACCGAGTCGAGGCAGGCACGCAGATAGCCCTGCACCTGGTGGACCGGGACGATGACGGAGAAGCGGGGCATGTGGATCCTGGGTTCCCTCAGGGGCGGTGACGGTCGGGTTCGAGCAGCCGGTCGACGGCGCGGGCCGCCGCACCGCCGTCGTCGAGGTGGCAGAAGGTCGCGCGGAAGTGGGCGTACGCGTCGGCGCTGTGCCGTGCCACGGTGCCGAGGTCGCGCAGCGCGCCCGCCAGTTCGGCGGTCGACTGCAGGAGCGGGCCGGGGGCCTGGGCCTCGAAGTCGGGGTAGAAGCCGCGCAGGGTGTCGCGGAAGTGCTCCAGGTCGGGGACGAGGAAGAGCATCGGGCGGCCGGTGTTGGCGAAGTCGGCCGCCGGTGACGCGTAGTCGGTGACCAGGACGTCGGCGGCCAGCAGCAGCTCCGCCACGTCCGGGTGGGAGGACACGTCGCGCACGAACCCGGAGCGCGGGGTGCGGACGCGGTCGGCGACCAGGGGGTGCGAGCGGAAGAGCAGCACATGGTCGGCGCCCAGGGCGCGTTCGGCCTCCTCCAGGTCCAGGTACGGCGACATGCGGTAGTGCTCGGCGTCGTACGCCAGGTCGTCGCGGCGCGTCGGCGCGTACAGCACGACGGTGCGGTCCCTCGGGATCCGCAGCCGGTCGCGCAGCGCGGCGGCGACCTTGTCGCGGTCGTCGGCGAAGAGCACGTCGGTACGGGGCAGTCCCGTCTCGGCGACCGGGCCGTCGTAGCCGAGCGCGGCGCGCAGCAGCGGGGTGCTCTGGGCGTTCGGCGACAGCAGCAGGCTCCACTGGGCGCCCGGGTCGCGCGGCGGGCGCGGCAGGTGCACCAGGTCCGCGCACAGGGTCCCGGCGAGGTCCCGGCCGGTCCGCTTGAGGGGGGTGCCGTGCCAGGTCTGCAGCACGGTCTGGTCCGGACGGCGCACGAACCACGCCGGCAGGTGCGTGTTGGTGACGACGTAGCGGCAGCGGGCGAGCGCCTCGTACCAGGCCGCGCTGTGCAGCACGACGGGCCGTGCGGTCGCCGGCGGGGGAGCCTGGCCGTCCCTGACCACCCACAGGTGCTCCAGGCCGTCCGCCGCGCGGCGGCGCAGCAGTTCCTCGTGGACGGCGCGCGGCGAGTCCCCGTACGCCCGCCCGTCGAAGGCGCTGTAGAGCACCGCCTCGCGGCGCGGCAGGCCTCGGGTGCGGGGGTGGTGGTTCTCGCGCAGCACCCGCTGCCGGTACGGGCCGCGCTGCGGCTCGGGCACCGTGGACCGGGCATCGAGGAACAGCCGGTCGTGGAAGCGGCGGTCCACCGAGAAGGACTTGCCGCCCGCTTCCGCCGTCATCGGCAGCGCCTCGAAGACCCCGGGCGCGACCCGCACCGCCGCTTCCGTGCCGGCCCCGTCGCGCAGGTGCAGGTACCAGCGGCCGGCGGGCAGCGGGACGGTGCCGGCGAGGGACTCCAGCGTCCCGGGCCGCAGGGTGGCGGTGAACCGGCGCCCCTCGTGCGGGCCCGGCCCCTCCTCCGGTGGACGCGGCAGCGGCGGGATGGCGCTGGACGGCGGCGGGAGGCCGGGCCGCCGTCCCGGTACGCCGTCGGCCTGGACGGCGACGGCGTGCTCCACGCGGTGCGTGCCGTGCCGCAGCACCAGTTCGGCCGGGCCGGGCGCGGAGCCGGGGGCGAGGCGGCCGGCGACGACCAGGGCGCCCTCGGCGGTCCAGCCGATGGCGTCGGCCAACGGCTGCGGGGTGCGGTCGCGCAGCACCAGCTTCCCCGACGCCTTCGCCTCCACGAGCAGCCGCCGCGGCGTCCCCCCGAGGCGGGGGTCGGTGCCCAGGTCGTAGTGCCCGGCGGGCAGGGCTCCGTCGAGGTGGACGGGGTCGGCGTGCCCGGGGCGCAGCAGGGCGACGTCCCAGCTGTCGGTGTCCTCGGGACGGATCTCCTTCGGCCCGGCGTCCAGCGCGGGCCGGGCGCCCGCCAGGTCGGCGAGGGGCACGCGGGCCCGGCGGACGCCGTCGTCCGCCTCCCCGGAGGCCAGGGGCTCCAGCGGGTACTCCAGAACGGTGGGCGTCGCGGAGTGGGTCAGCCGTACCGCCGTGGCCTGTGGCGCGCCCGTGAAGTCCAGCTCCACCGAGGTGCCGTCGGCGGACGGCCGGTGCGCGGACAGCCGCCGCACCTCCGGCTCCACCGACAGGTGCAGCCGGCCCTGCCGGTAGTACGGCACGAGCCGCATGCCGCCGCCGGCCGCGTACGACGGCGGGGACGCCCCCGAGCCGGCGTCCGCGGCCCGCAGCCCCGCCCTGCGGATGACCCCCTTCGCCGCGACGACCACCCCGAGCCGCCAGCGGCCGCCGGCCCGGGGTTCGCCCTGGCGGCGGCCGGTGGTCAGCCGCGCCGGGTCGATCGTGATCTCGAAGCCCGACCAGTCGTAGCAGTGTTCCTCCTGGCGCGAGTTGAGGGTCGCGGCCGGCTCCTGCCGGATCCTGACCGGCAGCAGCACCACCTTCGCCCGGCGGCCGTGGCCGTGGACGGCGACGGCGGTGATGTGCGCGGCACCCTTACGGTCCGCGTCGATGTTGCGCAGGTAGGCGTAGCCGCGCAGGACGAGCCGGCCGTTCTCCCGCACCACCTCGCGCACCCGCGCCCGCACGGGGAAGTCCGCGCGCCGCAGCCGGGCCGCCGCGGCCGGCAGGGCGATCCGGCCGCCGTCCGCCCGGCGCAGCACCGCCCGCTTGCGCAGCGGCGGGCCGGCCACGCCGAAGCCGGCGGAGTTGCGCTGCTCGTGCTCGAGCACCGCCAGCAGGTCGTCGAGGCGGTCCTTGAGAATCAGGTGCCACTTGATGCGCAGCCCGGCGGGCAGTTCCGGGAAGAGGGTGGGGTCGACCCGGGTGAGCCAGTCCCGGCAGCGCTCCATGAAGACCCGCCGGTACTCGGGGCCGGCCATCGGGAGGGCGTCGATGAAGTAGAGCAGGTCGTCGGTGAGGACCGAGCGGTCGTAGGCCCGCTTGAAGGAGGTCCAGCGGGTGCGGGCCGGGTCGCCGAGGAAGCGGCTGACGTGGTCGACGGCGGCGATCCGGTCGCGTACGCCCTTGACGTCGGTGCGGCGCCGGGTGATGGAGCCCTCGCGGATCCGCCAGTAGTACACGTGTTCGTGGGCCACGTCGACGGCGTCGGCGAGGAAGTGCGCGGGGATGGTGAGCGGGGTGTCCTCGTAGAGCACGCCCTCGGGGAAGGCGAGGCGGTGCCGATCCCAGAAGGAGCGGCGGAAGACCTTGTTCCAGGCGACCCGGTCCGACAGCAGGCTCAGGTCCCGGGTGATGTGGGTGCCGGTGACGGTGCGGGTCATGTCCCGGTGCTGCCAGGCCTGGCTGCGGCCGTCGGCGGTCAGCCGCCACACGTTGCCGGTCGCGAAGTCCGAGCCGGAGCCGTCCAGCAGCCCCACCAGGTTCTCGTAGGCGCGCGGCGGCACGATGTCGTCGCTGTCCAGGAAGCAGAGGTACTCGGTGCGCGGATCGGCGTGCCGGGTGCCGGTGTTGCGGGCGTGGCCCAGTCCGCCGTTGTCCTGCCGGACGAGGCGGAAGCGGGGGTCGCGGTCGGCGAAGTCCTGGGCGATCCGCGGACCGGAGTCGGTGGAGCCGTCGTCGACCATGACCACGTCGAGCGCGTCGAAGGTCTGCGCGGCCACCGAGCGCAGGCATTCCTCCAGCCAGCTCTCGACGTTGTGGACCGGAACGACGACCGTGAGGCGGGGCGTGAGCGACACCATGGTGACGTGGCCCTTTCCGGACGAGGGCGACAGGGGCGTGCGGTTCAACTCGCGACCGCCTCCTCGGTCACCTCGCCTGCGCCTTTCGGGTGATCCACCGGGCGCGGGGGGCCGGTCCTGCTTACCCTCGGCCCTATGCCTCGGTTCAGCGTGATCGTCCCGGTATGGAAGGCACAGGGCTACGTCCGCGCGTGCCTGGAGTCGGTGCTCGGGCAGCGGTACGCGGACCTGGAGCTCATCGCGGTCGACGACTGCTCGCCCGACGGATCGGCCGCCGTCGTCGAGGAGGTCGCCGCCGCCGACCCCAGGGTGCTCCCGCTGCGGCAGCCCCGCAACGCCGGCGCGGGCCCGGCCCGGGACGCCGGCGCGGCCCGTGCCAGCGGCGACTACCTTCTCTTCCTCGACGCCGACGACCTCCTCGCGCCCGGCGCCCTGGCCGCCCTGGACGCACGGCTGCGGTCCACCGGCGACCCGGAGGTCCTGCTCTTCGACCACGACCGGCTCGACGTGTGGGAGCACCGCACGGAGAGCGGGGACGGGCCCTTCCTGCACGCCGCCGCCCTGGCCGGGCACGCCGTCTTCCGGGCCACCGAGCGACCCGAGTGCCTGACGGTCCTGCCCGCCGCCTGGAACCGGGTGGTGCGGCGCGACTACTGGGCCGGCTTCGGTTTCGGCTCCGGACCGTACGAGGACGTCCCGGTGGCGTACGAGATGCTGCTCGCCGCCCCGCGCATCGCCTGCCTGGACCGGATCTGCGTCACCTGGCGCGGACGCCGCCACGGCAGCTTCTCCAGCACGCCGGGCCCGCAGCACCTCGCCCTGGCCGACCGGTACGACACCCTGCTGGCCCGGCACGACCTGCCGGTGCTGCGCGCCGAGCGGGACCGGCGGCTCACGGCCGTCCTGGACGACCCCGGGCGGCTGCGCCCGCAGGACCGCGCCGCCTTCTTCCGCCGCGCCGGGCTGCCCGGCACCTTCGCCGCCCACCGCGCCGCGGAGCTGCGCGCCCACGCCGCCCGGCGGCTGCGCGCCCGCCGCAACGCCGCCGCCCGCGAGGCGTACCGAGGCTGGTACGCCCTGGAGCGCCGGCGCCCGCTCGACGACCACCTGGTGGTGTACGCGGCGTACTGGAACCGGGGGGTGCTGTGCAGTCCCGCCGCGATCTACCGCAAGGCCCGCGAGCTGGCCCCGCAGCTGCACGGGGTGTGGGTGGTCCGGCGCGGCGCGCAGGACGCGGTCCCCGAGGGCGTCGACCGGGTGGAGGCGAACTCGCGCCGCTACTGGGAGCTGCTGGCCCGCGCCCGCTTCCTGGTGAACAACGCCAACTTCACCGGTGAGGTCGTCAAGCGCCCCGGCCAGGTCTACCTGCAGACCCATCACGGCACCCCGCTCAAGCACATGGGCATGGACCTGCGCGCCCACCCGGCGGTGGCCAAGGGCATGAGCTTCCGCCGGCTGCTGGACCACGCGGACCAGTGGGACTACTCGCTGTCCTCCAACCCCCACTCCAGCGAGATCTGGGAGCGGGTCTACCCCGGCGGCTATCTGACGCTGCCCACCGGATACCCCCGCAACGACGCCTACTTCACGGCCGGCGCCGACGACGTCCGGCGGATCCGGGCCCGGCTGGGCATCCCGGACGGGGTCAGGGCGATCCTGTACGCCCCCACGCACCGCGACTACCAGCGGGAGTTCGTCCCGCAGCTGGACCTCGCCAGGCTGTGCCGGGCACTGGGGCGGGAGTACCTGGTGCTGGTCCGCGCGCACTACTTCCACTCCGGGGCCGGCCCCGCGGCGCTGCCGGAGGGGGCCCTGGACGTCTCCGCGCACACGCCGCTGGAGGAGCTGTGCCTGGCCTCCGACGCCCTGCTCACCGACTACTCGTCGCTGATGTTCGACTACGCGAGCCTGGACCGCCCGATCGTGGTGCACTGCGCCGACTGGGAGGTCTACCGGGCCGCCCGCGGGGTCTACTTCGACCTGGTCTCCGGGCGCCCCGGCGACACCCCGGGCGTCGTCGCCCGCGACGAGGCCGCGATCGCCACCGCCTTCCGCTCCGGGGCGTGGTCCTCGCCCGGGGCCGCCGAGCTGCGGGCGGCCTTCCGGGCCCGCTTCTGTCCCTGGGACGACGGCCGCGCCGCCGAACGCGTCGTACGGCGGGTGCTGCTGGGCGAGCCCGACCTGCTGCCCGTCCTCAAGCCGGACGAGCGCACCCCCGCCCCGCCGCCGGGCTGAGGGCTCAGGGGCGGGCCGGCGGGGCGGGGGTGCGGCGCTCCAGGGGGAGGACGGCGGGCTCCCCGCCGTCCTCGCCGAGGAAGACGCGGCGTACGACCCGCTCGGCGGCGTGGCCGTCGTCGTACGGGCAGAAGTGGGCCCGGAACGCGGCCCGCAACTGGGCGGAACGGGGGCCGCGCCAGGTGTCGGTGGTGAGGATCGACAGGAGCTCGTCCTCGCTGCGGGCGACCGGCCCGGGGGCTTCGGCGGTGATGTCGAAGTAGGTGCCGCGGGCGGCCCGGTAGGCCGTCCAGTCCCCGGCGTGGACCACGATGGGGCGGTCGAGACCGGCGTAGTCGAACATCAGGGGGGAGTAGTCGGTCACCAGGGCGTCCGCGGCCAGGCACAGCTCCTGGACCGAGGGGTGGGCGGAGACGTCCAGCACGGTGTCCGGCAGGCCCTCGGGCAGTGTGGCCGTACCGGCGTGGCCGTCCGGCGCGCGGTACAGCACCACATGGCCGGGGCCGAGTTCGCGGGCGAGGCGGACCAGGTCGACGGGCGGGTGGAAGCCGCGCCGGTAGTCGCGGTGGGCGGGGGCGTAGAGGATCGCGGTGGACTCCGCCGGGATGCCGAGGTCGGCGCGGATCCGCCGTACGTCGTCGGCGTCGGCGCGCAGCAGGACATCGTTGCCGGGGCGGCCGTGCTCCAGGGTGGTGTAGCCGGCGGGGTAGGCCCGTTCCCAGACCACCGTCGAGTGCCGGTTGGCGGACAGGCAGAAGTCCCAGCGGTCGGTGTGGGCGAGCATCCGGGCGAAGTCCCGGCCCGCCGAGGCGGCCGGGTGCCCCTGGAGGTCCAGGCCCGTGCGACCGAGCGGGGTGCCCTGGTGGGTGTGGAGGTTCACCTGGCCGCGCCGCTTGCGGTAGGCGTGCGGGAAGTTGACGTCGTTGACCAGGTAGGCGGCGCGCGCCAGCGCCGTCCAGTAGGCGGGTGAGCCGGGCTGGAGCCGGCGTACGCCGCGCGGCAGGGTGTGCGCGTACGCCGGGGTCGTGATCCACGCGGTGCGCAGGTGCGGCGCCAGGTCGCGGACGGCGGCCTCCAGGGCGGCGGGGTCGCCGCCGTAGCCGCCGTAGCGGCAGGCCGCGAAGACCGCGAGGTCCGGGTCGAGGGGGCGGTGCCGCTGGATCCGGTAGTGCAGCCGCAGGCCCGCCTCCCGGGCCGCCCGGGCGGTGTCCTTCGCCAGTCGCCGCAGCCTCCTGCGCAGCGTGTTGGCGGCGCGCACGGCGTCGAAGACCTGCCGCGCGCCGAGCCGTACGAGCAGCCGCCGGGTGCGGCCGGGGACGCCGTGCGGGCGGGGGCCGGGCTCCTGGGGCTGGTAGCGGCGGAAGTGGAGGCTGCAGCGCTGGAAGTACAGGCCGCGGGACGAGCGGGGCAGCCGGCCCGGTGTGTTGTAGACCGCCAGCAGGTGGTCGGTCATCCGGCCGAAGAGGGCGGGCCGCCAGCCGTCGAGGGCGGGGTTGCGGTCGAGGAAGGCGAAGACCCGGTCGTACTGGTCGAAGACGTCGAAGTGCCTGCTGCTGGTGGTGCGCAGGATGCTGCCCCGGCGGCGCTGCCGGTAGAGCACGCAGACCCGGTCGAGCACCGCGATGCTGCGGGCGGCGAGCAGCAGGGGGTAGGTCCAGGCGACGTCCTCGTACCAGCCGGGCGGGAAGGCGGCGTCGCAGCGCTGGACGAACTCGCGCCGGTAGGCCTTGTTCCAGGCGACCGGCAGCAGCCGCAGCAGCTCGGGGCGGTCGTCGAGGGGCCCGGCGGGGCGGCCGTCCTGGGCGAGCAGCGCGGCACGCTGGTTGCGTACGACGCGGCCGTCCCAGTAGGTGCGGGCGTAGTCGTAGACCAGCATGTCCGGCTCGGCGGTCTCCTTCAGGCGGTCGGCGAGCGCCTGCAGGGAACCGGGGGCGAGGGTGTCGTCGCTGTCGAGGAAGAGCAGGTAGTCCCCGGTGGCCCGGGCCGTTCCGGCGTTGCGGGCCGGGCCGAGGCCCACGTTCTCCTTCAGGTGCAGGACGGTCACCCGGCGGTCGCGTGCCGCGAAGGCGTCGAGGATGGCACCGCTGGCGTCGGGGGAGCGGTCGTCGACGGCGATCACCTCGAAGTCCGAGAAGCTCTGCCCGAGCACGGACTCCAGGCACTCGTGCAGGTAGGCCTGCACCTTGTGGACGGGCACGATGACGCTGAACCGGGGCAAGGCAGCACATCCGTAATGTCGGCTTACGCGGCGTATGCCCGTTATATCCCGGGCATGCGCCGCGTACGGCGACCCGTCCGGCGACGGAGTGTTGCCTCCTGACCTGCGGTGCTCTGCGGGGCTACTTCACGGCGCCCGCCATGACGCCGGAGACGAACTGGCGCTGGAAGGCGAAGAAGACGACCAGCGGGACCACCATCGACACGAAGGCCCCCGGCGCCAGGACGTCGATGTTGTTGCCGAACTGCCGGACCTGCTGCTGCAGCGCGACCGTGACCGGCTGGGAGCCGGTGTTGGAGAAGATCAGCGCCACCAGCATGTCGTTCCACACCCACAGGAACTGGAAGATGCCCAGCGAGGCGATCGCCGGGCCGCCCAGGGGCATGATCACGCGGGCGAACAGCCGCAGCTCGCCCGCGCCGTCCAGCCGCGCCGCCTCCAGCAGCTCCCGCGGGATCTCCGCGAAGAAGTTGCGCAGCAGGAAGACGGCGAACGGCAGGCCGAAACCGACGTGGAAGAGCACCACGCCGATGATGTCGCCGAAGATCCCGATCTCCCCGAACAGCTTCGCCACCGGGATGAGCGCGATCTGTACCGGCACCACCAGCAGCCCCACCACCAGGAGGAACAGCCAGTCCCGCCCCGGGAACTCCATCCAGGCGAAGGCGTAGCCCGCCAGCGCCCCGATCACCACCACCAGCACCGTGGCCGGCACCGTGATCAGCGCGGTGTTGACCAGCGACGAGGTGACGGCGTCATTGCCGAGCAGCTCCCGGTAGTTGGTGACGGTCAGCTGCGAGGGCGCGGTGAACACCTTCCACCAGCCGGAGTCGGCGATGTCCACCGGCCCCCGGAAGGAGGAGATCAGCAGCCCCACGGTCGGCATCAGCCAGAACAGGGCCACCAGCACGAGGAGGACCCTCAGCACCCCGCCGCCGGTGCGGGCCACGACCCGCGAGGCGAGGGACTGCCGGGCGGCGGCCGGAACGGCCCGCGCCTCGGCCGGTTCCGCCGGTTCCGCTGTGCCTGCGACGGTCGTCATCGTCGGGCCTCCCTGCGCAGTCGGCGGATGTTGAAGACCATGACCGGGACGACCAGCAGCAGCAGGATCACACCGATCGCGCTGCCCACGCCCTGGTCGTTGCCGGCCCCGAAGGAGGACAGGTACAGCTGCAGGGCCAGCACGTTGGCCTCGTCCTTCGAGGTGTCGGGGGCGACGATGTAGACCAGGTCGAAGATCTTCATCACGTTGATCATCAGTGTCACGACGACCACGACCAGCACCGGAGCCAGCAGCGGCACGGTGATCCTGCGGAAGACCTGCCACTCGTTGGCGCCGTCGATGCGCGCCGCCTCCATCAGCTCCCGCGGCACCCCGGCCAGCCCCGCCGCGATGAGCACCATGGCGAAGCCCGCCCACATCCACAGATAGGCCCCGATGATGGCGGGCGTCACCAGGGTGGGGCCGAGCCAGTCGACACCGTTGTACGGCTCCGCGAAGTTCGAGGCCGGAAGCCGCAGCCGGGCGCCGTCCGCCGAGGCGGGCAGCGAGAAGGTGCCGTCGGCGCCGGAGGTGGCGGAGGCCACCACCCGTCCCTCCCGCACGGCCTCGACCCGCACCCCCTCCAGCGCCTTCTCGCCGGCGTCGATCATCCCGGGCTCGCCGCCCCCGCCCGGCTTGAAGTCCAGCCACACGGTGCCGGTCACCCCGGGCCCGGCGGCGGCCTGCCGGGCGTCGGCGGTGCCCGCGGGCAGCTTCGCGGCGGGGACCCCGATCAGCGGCAGGCCCACCGCCGTCCCGTCCCCGGCGGCGTCCCGGGTGGTGTACGAGCCGCCGCCGGACGCCGCCAGAGCGCCGTTCGGCCGCGGCCGGGCCCCCGGGTACGCCGAGGACTCGGCGAAGGTGTCGTGGACGCCGACCACGACGGCGTTGGCCGCGCCGCGCGCCGGGTCCTGCTCGTACACCAGCCGGAAGATGATCCCGGCCGCCAGCATCGAGATCGCCATCGGCATGAAGACGACCAGCTTGAAGGCGGTGCCCCAGCTCACCCGTTCGGTCAGCACCGCGAAGACCAGCCCGAGGGCCGTGGCCAGCACCGGCGCCACGACCACCCAGACCGCGGTGTTCCGCAGCGCCGTCAGGGTGCTGTCGTCGCTGAAGACCGAGGCGTAGTTGTGCAGGCCCACGAAACCCGAACCCGCCTTGTCGAACAGGCTGCGCCAGGTGGTGTACCCGATGGGGTACACCACCAGCGCGCCCAGCAGCACCAGCGCGGGCAGCAGGAACAGTCCCGCCACCCAGCGCCGGGTGCCCATGACGCTCCTGCCCCCGGCGGAGGGCGTGCCGCCGTGAGCGGCCGGCCCCTTCGCCGTGGCCGCCGTCGCCATCGCGGCCGCCTAGCCGGCGTACGCCTTGGCGGCGTCCGCCTCCAGCTTGGCCTGCGCGCCGGCGACGTCGGAGGGATTGCGCAGGAAGTCCTGCAGGTCCTTCCACTCGCCCTTGCCCGCGGTCCCGCCGAAGGCCGCCGGGGCCTGGTCGGACATGTCGAAGCGGAAGTCGTCGCCCGCCGCGACCAGTCCCTCCGCGATCGATCGGGAGACCTCGTCCGGGTAGGCCGACAGGTCCAGCGACTTGTTCGGCGAGACGAAGCCGCCCGAGGAGGCCCACACCTTCGCCGCGTCGGTGGAGGCGAGGAAGGTCAGCAGCGCCTGCGCGCCCTTGGTGTCCTTCAGCGCCACGCCGACGTCACCGCCGCTGACCACCGGCGCCTTGCCGGAGCCCACCGCGGGGAAGGGGAAGACCCTGGCGTCCTCGCCGACCTTCGCCTTGGTGTTGTCCCCGATGAACGCGCCGACGAAGTCGCCCTCGTAGACCATGGCGGCCTTCGGCGGGTTGCCGGTGAAGGTCTGCGTCACCGACTTCGGGAAGTCGGTCTTGAGCGCGCCGCTCTGCCCGCCCGCGATCAGGTCCTTCTTGCCGAAGAGCCGGGCGAGGGTGGTGAGCGCGTCCTTCACCGAGGGGTCGGTCCACTTGATCTTGTGCTCGGCCAGCTGGTCGTACTTCTCCGGACCGGCCTGGGAGAGATAGACGTTCTCGAACCAGTCGGTGAGGGTCCAGCCGTCCGCGCCGCCGACCGATACCGGGGGAGTGCCCGACTCGAAGAGGGTCTCGGCGGTCTGGAGGAAGTCCTCCCAGGTCCCCGGCGGTTCGGAGATCCCGGCGTTCTCGAAGGCCGCTGTGTTGTACCAGACCAGCGACTTGTTGGCGGCCTTGGCGTAGACGCCGTACTGCTTGCCCTCGTACGCGCCGAGGTCCTTCCAGCCCGCGCTGAAGTTCTTGTCGAGCTGCTCCTGGACGTCGGAGGAGAGCGGCTTCAGCCAGCCCTTCTGGGCGAACTGCCGCAACACGCCGACCTGCGGCAGGAACGCCACGTCCGGCGGCTGGCCGCCCTCGATCTTCGTGCCGAGGAAGGTGGAGACGTTGTCGCCGGTCGGCACGAAGCCGACCTCGGCCCCGGTGCGCTTGGTGAACTCGTCCAGCACCTTCTGGAAGTTCTTCTGCTCCGGCCCGGTCCACACCGCCGCGACCTCGAGCTTCTGGCCCTTGAGGTCCGGCAGCGAGACGCTCCCGCTCCCGCCGGAACTGCTCCCTCCGCCGTCGGGGGTGCCCTTGTCGTCGTCGCCTCCGCCGCACCCGGCGGCCGTCAGCGCCAGGGCGGCCGTCGCCACGACGGCGATGACCGTCCGGCGTGTACCTCGCGTGCGCCTGCTGGATGTCCGCATCTGCCTGCCCATCCCCTCAGCGCGGACCCGCGCCGCGGTGGCAGCCCGCCGCATGGCCGTGGCAGCTGCGCCGGGCGTCCCGTCCCCGCGTCATCCGCTGTTCCGCGTTCAGTCCTACGCCCTGTCTGATAACCGCCGCAATAGCGCCTCAGCGCACGGCGGTTGGATCGTGACCGTCATGTGACCGGCCGTTCGGACGGGGGCGGGGCACCGGGGCGGATCAGAGCAGCGGCGGCACCGGATCGGCCGCCGCGGACTCCGCGGCCCGCTGCAGGGCACTGGCCAGCAGGGCGAGGTCGGTCGGGCCGTTGCCCAGTTCGCGGACCGGGCGGCGGGCCGGCGGATCGCCCATGCGGTCCCACTCCAGCGGGACCACCGTGGGCCGCAGGGTCGCCGTCCGCGGGATCCGGCCACTGACCCGGCCTGCCTGGAAGGCGGTGACGCCGCCGTCCGGCCGGCGCAGGTAACCGCGGCCGGGCAGGCCGTCGTCCACCGTCGCCGGATCCTCGACGGCGACCAGCAGCGCGGCCGACTCCGGCTCCTCGGTACGCAGCGCGATGCGCAGCCGCGCCGAGTCGTCGGTGTGGGTGCCCGCGGTGCGCTCGGGGCGGCCGGTCGCGGCGACCAGGTGGACGCCCAGGCGCTCGCCGTCGCGCGCCACGCTCTCCAGGGCGCGGACCACCGATCCCGCGGCGGGCCGGCCGGGGCTGCCGAGGGCGGGGGCGACCAGTACGTCGAAGTCGTCCACCACGACGACCAGCCGGGGCAGCGGCTCGGTGGTGCGGGTCCGCACCCGCACCGCGCCGCGCACCTGGGGGTCCGCCGCGGCGGCCGGGGCGTGGCCCGGCTCCGCCTGGCGCGGCACCACGGGCAGCCGGCGGCGCTCGTGCCACTGCCCGAAGTCGGCCCCGTCCAGCAGCTCGTCACGGCGCTTCAGCTCGGCCGTGAGCGCCTGCGCGAACTCGCGCATCCGCACCGGGTCGCAGGCGGACAGATAGGTGGAGACGTGCGGCAGGTCGGTGCAGGTGCGCAGCCCCTCGCCGCGTTCCGTCCCGGCGCCGTCGACGAGGACGAGGGCCAGCCGGTCCGGCCGCTCGCCGGCGGACAGGGCGGCGGCCACCGAACGCAGCAACTCGGTCTTGCCGGAGCCCGCCGCGCCGCCGACCAGCAGATGCGGTCCCTCGGCGACCAGGTCGACCAGGACCCGGCCCTCCGGCCCGGCGCCGAGGACGGCCGCGGCGGAGCCGCCCGAGGGGGCGGGCCCGGCCCAGCGGGTGGTGATCTTCGCGGGGGTGGCGAGCGCCAGGTCCAGCTCGTCCAGGAGCCGTGCCGTGGGCGGCAGGGCGGAACGTGTACGGCCCGGAGCGGCGTCGCCCTCGCGCAGCGGGGCGAGGGCCCGGGCGAAGCGCTCGGCCCAGGCCGCCGACACCGCCTCCATCGTCATGTGCTCGGGGCCGTGCGGCTCCATCCGCAGCGTCGTCGCGACGTCGCCCTCCAGCACGGCGACGGCGCCGCAGCGGGCGGCCAGCCGCTCCGGGCTCTCGGCCAGGCACAGCAGGTGCACCCCGACCGACGGCCCGGCGGCCGCGATACGGCCGGCGGCCTCGCGCAGGTAGGCCGAGCCCGGGTCGCCGTCCACCACCAGCAGCGTGTACGGGCCCTCGCGGCGCGCCGCGGCCTCGGCCACCTCCTCGGGGGTGGCCGTCGCCCAGCCCGTGCCGAGCGGGCCCTCCTCGATGCGCCGGACGACCTCGGTGACACGGGCCTCGGCCTGCTCCCGGTCCGAGGCCGCGAGCAGCCGGCAGTCCTGGCCGTGCGCCGGGCGCAGATGCGGCAGCCAGTACAGCCACCCCCACTCCTCGGCCCGCTGTTCGGCGGGACGGGAGCGGTCGGCGCTGATCAGGACGACCTCCAGCGCGCCGGGCGGATGCAGGGCGCACAACTGGGCGATCACCGAGCGGGCCAGCCCGGACAGCCGGGGACGCGGTCCGGCGAGGCCCAGCACATGGGTGTGCGGGTCGCGCAGGTCGACGGTGAACGGTACGGCGGGCAGGGTCCTGAAGCCGTCCTCGGCGGTCAGGTCCGCGGTGCCGAGCCGGACCGTGAGCAGGTCGGGATGGCCGAGGGCGCGCTCCCACAGCCGCGGTCCCGGCCCGAGCGCGGTGAGCAGCACGGCCGCCGGATCGGGCCAGCGCTCGCGCAGCGCCGCGGCGTCGGCCCGGTCGTACGTCGTCCCGCCGCCCTCGTGGCCGTCGGCGCCCGGGCCGCCACGGCCGGCGGTCAGGCGCCTGGCCCAGCTCCCTATCGCCCCGGCCATCCGGCTGCCGGCCTCCGCGGCCCGCCCGCCGCCGCGGCGGCCCTGGGGCAGCGCGACGGCGCGGGTCTGCTCGGACAGGCCGCGCTGCGGGGTGTCCCGCCGGACCGGGGCGCCCGGTGCGGCCTCCGCCCGGTCCTCCCCGGGCACGGGCGCGGCACGGGTGTCCGCGCCGACGCTCCCGGACCCGGTGCCGGTGGTCGTCGGGCCGTCGGAGGGCGCGGCGGCGCGCGGGCCGGGCCGCTCGGCGGCGCCGTCGGCGGGGTGCGCGGGCTGCCAGGTCGCCACGCGGCCGGTGTCCGGCCAGGAGGTCGGGGGGAGGGTCACCTGGAGGTGCCCCTCGGCGTCCGGGATGGCGGGGATGGAGGCGGGCGGCGGAGGGGCGGCCGAGCCGGGGGGCGCCGGCTCCAGGCGGAGGGTCGACTCGCCGATCCGCAGCAGCGCGCCGGCGGGGAAGGGGACCGCGCGCTCGCCCACGGGAGCGCCGTCCAGGGCGGTGCCGTTGGTGGAGCCGAGGTCGGCGACGGTGACCCGGCCCTCGCCGTCGACCGTGACGGCGCAGTGCAGCCGGGAGACGTCGGGGTCGTCCAGCGGCACGTCCGCGTCCACGGACCGGCCGACCCTGATCCGGCCGCCCTGCAGCAGGTGGACGCCGCCCGCGTCGGGCCCGCCCACGACGTGCAGCCGGGCGGCGGCCGCCGCCCGGCCGCCGTCGTGCCCGTCGGCGGGCGCGTGCAGCGACAGGACCGCGCCGTCGAGCAGCGGCGGCACCCCGAGGACGGCGGTCGCCGGGTCCAGTCGCTCGGCGCCCGCGTAGAGCGGGGGCGTGGACTTCCCGGCCCGCGCGGGCTGGCCGGAGCCACCCGAGCCGGACGCCAGGGCCCCGGCCACCGCACCGAGCGGGGTGCCCGCCGGCGCGGTGACGAGCACGTCGCAGGAGCGCGCCGTGCGGCCGCCGCGCGGCCCGAGAACGGTCAGCCGGATCTGCATCTCCGTCCACGGTCCCTTCTGCCCGGATCCACCGCGGCGCGGGCCCCCGACCCCACCCCGCCCTGCCCGGGACGTCGACACGTACAAGAGCGGACCGGCGGGCTCCCCTTGCTCAGCTGGACCAGCTTGCTCGGCGATACGCGATCCGCGACACGCATCCTCCCACCCGCCGCCGACAGCTCGCCGCCGGTGCCCATCTTTGCGATCTTGAATGGTCAGTATTGGGCAGAAAAAGCAACCAAACGACCGTACCCCGCGTCCTAAGCCCACACACGCCCCGTACCGGAACGCAGCCCCGCTCCCACGTGGCGGCACTACAGTGGGCGAGACAGGCCACGGACCAGGCCAAGATCCAGGGAGCGCGAACGTGCGGCCGGTAGGCAGCAGATACGAACTGGTGGAGCCGCTCGGGCGCGGAGCCACGGGCACCGTGTGGCGGTCCCAGGTGCGGGACACCGGCGAGACCGTCGCGATCAAGGTGCTCAAGGAAGAGCTGGCGAGCGACCCCGACATCGTCATGCGCTTCCTGCGGGAGCGTTCGGTCCTGCTGCGGCTGCGCCATCCGCACATCGTCCGGGTCCGCGACCTGGTCGTGGAGGGTGAGTTGCTCGCCCTGGTGATGGACCTGATCGAGGGCCCCGACCTCTACCGCCATCTGCGCGAGAACGGCCCCTTCTCGCCGGTCGGGGCCGCCCTGCTGACCGCCGCCGTGGCCGACGCGCTGGCCGCCAGCCACGCCGACGGTGTGGTGCACCGCGACCTGAAGCCGGCCAACGTCCTGCTCGCCACCGTCGCGGGCCCGGACGGCACCCAGCAGATGCACCCGATGCTGACCGACTTCGGCATCGCGCGGCTGGCGGACTCACCCGGCGTCACCCGCACCCACGAGTTCGTCGGCACGCCCGCCTACATAGCGCCGGAGTCGGCCCAGGGCCGTCCGCAGACCTCGGCCGTGGACATCTACGGCGCCGGCATCCTCCTGTACGAACTGGTCACCGGGCGCCCGCCCTTCAGGGGCGAGAGCGCGCTCGAGGTGCTGCACCAGCACCTGAGCGAGGAGCCGCGCCGGCCCTCCACCGTGCCCGAGCCGCTGTGGACGGTCATCGAGCGCTGCCTGCGCAAGGAGCCCGGGGAGCGGCCCAGCGCGGAGAACCTGGCGCGCGCCCTGCGCGTCGTCGCGGCGGGCGTCGGCGTGCACTCGTCCCCGGCGCAGTCCGAGGCGGCGCTCGGCGTCGCCGCGCTGCTCGCGCCGGACCCGTCCCCGGCCACCGTCCCGGACACCCCGCTCGTCCCGCCGGACGCCGCCGACCCCACGCAGGTGCTGCCGAACCGGTCGCCCGTCGGCGGGTACGACCCGTACGACCCCAATGCCGCCACCAGCGTCCTGCCCGCATCCGCCGCGGGCGCGGCCGACGCGACCCGGGTGATCCCGGGCGGCTCGGCATCGGCCGGGGCCGGCGACGGCACCCGCGTGATGCCGCCGGTGCCGGGCGGGCCGCCGGACTCCGGTGCCCCGCAGGGCCCGCACCCGTGGGAGTCGCAGCTCAACCGCGCCCGTGCGCGCGCCGAGCAGACCGAGATCCAGTACCTGGACCCGGAGCAGGACCCGCTGCGCCGCAGGCCGCGCCGGCAGGCCTCCCAGCAGCCGCAGTCGCAGCCGCCGCAGTCCCCGCAGGGGTACCAGCAGCAGCGGCCGCAGCAGCCCCAGTACCGGCAGCCGGCGCAGCCCGGCTACGCGCCGCAGCCGCATCCGCAGCAGTACGCCCAGCGGGCCCCGCAGCCGCAGCCCCAGCAGTACGCGCCGCGGCCGCAGCAGCAGCCCGCGCCGCGCTACGAGCAGCCGCAGCACCAGCGGTACGAGCCCCAGCGCCCGTCCGCGCCGGAGCCCGCCCCGTATCGCGAGCCGCGGCAGCGCAGCGCCAACCCGATGAAGATCCCGGGCCTCGGGTGCCTCAAGGGCTGCTTCACGATGATCATCGTGCTGATCGTGATCGTGGTGCTGGTCTGGTACCTCACCCCCGTCCCGGAGTGGCTGGACACCGGGAAGAGCCTGTGGGGCACCGTGAGTGACGGTGTCGGGGACTTCTGGGACTGGGTCTCGGGCCTCGGCGGCTCCTCGGGCGGCTCGGGGACCTCCGGCGGCACTCCGTAGGACCGCCGCGCACCCCTTCGGGGTCGGGCACGGCGCCGGGCACCGCCCGCGCAGTGCCGTCCCGCTGGGCCGGTGCCGTCAACGCCAACTGGCCCACCGTCACCTCCCCGTGGGGCCGGTGTTGGTGATTTGTCGACTTCTGGAGGGTGATTTCTCCCGGAGAAGCCGCACTCACCCCCGACAGGTTCCCCCAACCGGCTCGCATCCGCGTAGCTTTGTCGCCAACACGACGGCACGTCGGAGGAGTCGGAGCAGCCTTGGGACGGAAGATCGGCAGCCGCTACACCGCGCACCAGGTGCTGGGGCGGGGTTCCGCCGGCACCGTGTGGCTGGGCGAGGGCCCCGAGGGCCCGGTCGCCATCAAGCTGCTGCGCGAGGACCTCGCCTCCGACCAGGACCTCGTCGGCCGCTTCGTCCAGGAGCGCACGGCCCTGCTGGCGCTCCATCACCCGCACATCGTCGGCATCCGCGACCTGGTGGTCGACGGCTCTGACCTCGCGCTCGTCATGGACCTCGTCCGAGGCACCGACCTGCGCTCCCGGCTGGAGCGCGAACGCAGGCTCACCCCCGAGGCGGCCGTCTCCATCACCGCGGACGTCGCGGACGGGCTGGCCGCGGCCCACGCCGCGGGCGTCGTCCACCGCGACGTCAAGCCGGAGAACGTCCTGCTGGACTCCGCCGCCCCGCCCGGACCGGGCGGCGCGCCTCCGGCGCTCCTCACCGACTTCGGCATCGCGCGGCTGGTCGACTCCCCGCGCCGCACCCGGGCCACCCGGATCATCGGAACCCCCGACTACCTGGCCCCGGAGATCATCGAGGGCCTGCCGCCGCGCGCCTCCGTCGACATCTACGCCCTCGCCACCGTCCTGTACGAACTGCTCGCCGGCTTCACTCCGTTCGGCGGCGGCCACCCGGGCGCGGTACTGCGCCGGCACGTCACCGAGTCGGTCGCGCCCCTGCCGGACCTGCCCGACGAGTTGTGGCAGCTGCTCTCCCAGTGCCTCGCCAAGGCCCCGGCCTCGCGGCTGAGGGCGGCCGAGGTCGGCGCGCGGCTGCGCGAGCTGCTGCCCGCCCTCGCCGGGCTGCCCCCGCTGGAGGTGGACGCGCCCGGGGACCACCACGGCGAGGAGGTGTACGACCGGGAGTCCGGTTCGCTCGCCGAACCCTACGACCCGCCGGCCGACCAGCCGCGCGGCGCCGTGCCCCTGGTCCGCGGCTCGGCACCCGACTCGACACGCGACACCCACACCAGCATCAAGCTGCCCTCCGCGGAGGAACTGGCCGGCGGCCGGCCCGCCGCGGTGCCCGGCCAGCACGCCAGGCACCGCCACCGCGCCGTCCCCGACGCGCTGCAGCGCCGCCGCGTCAAGATCGGCGCCGCTGCGGCCGCCGCGCTGGTCGTCGGGCTCGGCGGCTGGGCGATCGCGTCCTCCGGCTCCGACGACGGCGGCGGCTCCAACAGCCGCGAGGACAAGCCGTCCGGACAGGCCTCGACCACCCCGACCGCGCCCACCGGCGCCGCCGCCTCCCCGCAGGGCGCCGTCAGCACCCCGGCGGGCACCACCGCCGAGCAGGCCGCGCTGAGCTGGTCCGGCTACACGGCCCTGCCCCGCTTCCCGGACCGCGGCGTCCACCCGGTCGGCGGCCCCCGCGCGATCTCCGTGTCCGGGACGACGCACGTCTTCACCCGGGGCAGCGACAAGAACGTCTGGTACCTGGCCTCCGGCACCTGGCACCGGCTCACCGGGATAAGCGTCGCCGACGACCCCTCGGTCGTCTCGTCGCGCGCCGGGCAGCTGGACGTCTTCGCCCTCGGCACCGACCACCGGGTGTACCGGCGAACCCTGAGCGGCGGCGCCTGGAGCGACTGGTACCAGGTCGACCAGCCCGCCCGCTTCACCACGACGCCCGCCGCCGCGTCCTCCGCGCCCGGCCGGATCGACCTGGTCGGCTGCTCCGGCGGCGACCTCGTCACCTCCTCCTGGGTCGAGGGCCGCTGGAACGCCTGGGCGCTGGTCCCCACCGCGGGCCGGGTCACCGCCGCCCCCGGCCTGGTCTCGGCCGCACCCGGCACCCTGGACGCCTTCGCCGTCCGCAAGGCCGACGGCGCCGTGCTGCGCCTGCCGTACGTGAACGGCGCGTGGCGCCCCTCCGAGATCGTCACCGGCCTCGACGCCACGGGCCGCCCCGAACCCGCCGTCTCCGGCGGCCGGCTCTTCGTCCTCGCCCCCGCCGACGACGGGGCCCTGGCGGCCGCCGTCTCCGACGGAGGCACGTGGGCGGCGGTGCCGCTGTCCGCCAGCACCCCCTCCCACCCCGGGCTGACCACGGCGGACGACACCCTGACCCTCTACCTCCGGCGCGCCGACGGCACGCTCGCCCACGCCTCGGCCCCCGTCCGGGCCTGAACGGCGAGGGGCTCAGGCCCGTCGGCCCGGCCCGCCCCGGCGCACCGGAGCGGCAACGCGCGGCGTGCCGGTACGCTGGGGGACGTGGCAGTCCTGGATGTATCCGAAGAGCTCAAGTCCCTCTCGTCGACCATGGCCTCGATCGAGGCCGTTCTGGACCTCGACAAGCTGAGGGCCGACATCGCCGTGCTCGAGGAGCAGGCGGCGGCGCCGTCGCTGTGGGACGACCCGGAGGCGGCGCAGAAGATCACCAGCAAGCTGTCGCACCTGCAGGCCGAGGTCCGCAAGGCCGAGGCGCTGCGCGGCCGCATCGACGACCTCGGAGTGCTCTTCGAGCTCGCCGAGGCCGAGGACGACGCGGACACCCGCGCCGAGGCCGAGACCGAGCTGGAGTCGGTGCGCAAGGCGCTGGACGAGATGGAGGTCCGCACCCTCCTGTCCGGCGAGTACGACGCCCGTGAGGCGCTGGTCAACATCCGCGCCGAGGCGGGCGGCGTCGACGCCGCCGACTTCGCGGAGCAGCTGCAGCGCATGTACCTGCGCTGGTCCGAGCGGCACGGCTACCCGACGGAGGTCTACGAGACCTCGTTCGCGGAAGAGGCCGGCATCAAGTCCACGACCTTCGTGGTGAAGGCGCCCTACGCCTACGGCACCCTCTCGGTCGAGCAGGGCACGCACCGCCTGGTGCGCATCTCGCCCTTCGACAACCAGGGCCGGCGCCAGACGTCCTTCGCGGGCGTCGAGGTGCTGCCGGTCGTCGAGCAGAGCGACCACGTCGAGATCGACGAGACCGAACTGCGCATCGACGTCTACCGCGCCTCCGGCCCCGGCGGCCAGGGCGTCAACACCACCGACTCCGCGGTCCGGATCACGCACATCCCGACCGGCATCGTGGTCTCCTGCCAGAACGAGCGCTCCCAGATCCAGAACAAGGCGAGCGCGATGAACGTCCTGCAGGCCAAGCTGCTGGAGCGGCGACGCCAGGAGGAGCAGGCCAAGATGGACGCCCTCAAGGGCGACGGCGGCAACTCCTGGGGCAACCAGATGCGTTCCTACGTTCTCCACCCGTACCAGATGGTCAAGGACCTGCGGACGGAGTTCGAGGTCGGCAACCCGCAGGGCGTCCTCGACGGCGACATCGACGGCTTCCTCGAGGCCGGCATCCGGTGGCGCAAGCAGCAGGAGCAGGGCGCCGGGGTCTGACGCTCCGTCATCTCCCAGGGATCATCACAACTGCCGCCCGATGGGTGGCAGTTGTGCGCTTTGGGTCACAGCACCATAAGCAACCGGGTGGCATAGTCGGCCAATCCCGGCATTGCGCTTGGAACGGCCTTGACGACGCTGTGAAATCTGGGAATCGTGATGCGCGGCATGCGTATGACTGGGGCGCGAGCGAACGGGGGCGAGCGCGGCCGGTGGCTCAGGCCCCGGCCTTGAACGTGCACCGCCCCGCAGGACGCTCCCCCTGTGACGCTGCTCCATTGACGAGAAGCTACTGGGGGTAGTTGCCAGATGAGCATGAAGAACACACGGCTGCGAGTGGCGCGTATAGCCGCCGCCGCGGTGATCGCGAGCGGTGCCTCGCTGACCGCCGCGGGCGCCGCCCAGGCCGTCGGCCTGGACATCGGCCTGAACGCCGGCGAGACCGAGGTCAGTGTCGGCGTCAACCTCGGTGGCGAGGAGACCGACGGCGGCACCGACGCCGGTACCGATGCGGGCGCCGACGCGGGCAACAGCATCTCTGGCGTCGACGCCGGTACGGACGCCGGTGCCGATGCGGGCGCTGACGCCGGTGCTGACGCCGGTGCTGACGCCGGTGCGGACGCTGGTGCGGATGCGGGCGCTGACGCCGGTGCGGACGCTGGTGCGGATGCGGGCGCTGACGCCGGTGCGGACGCCGGTGCCGACGCCGGTGCGGATGCGGGCGCTGACGCCGGTGCCGATGCGGGCGCTGACGCCGGTGCTGACGCCGGTGCTGACGCCGGTGCGGACGCCGGTGCCGATGCGGGCGCTGACGCCGGTGCTGACGCCGGTGCGGACGCGGGCGCGGACGCGGGCGCGGACGCGGGTGCCGACGCCGGTACGGGTGACAACGGCGGCAACGGCGACAACGGCGGCAACGGGAACGGCGGCAACGGGAACGGCGGCGGCAACGGCGCCGGCGGTTCCGGGACCGGCGGTTCCGACGGCGACGGCACCACCTGCACCCTCGACGGGGACAGCGTGACCTGCGCCGACAACACCAACACCGACAACGCCGGCAGCAGCGAGGTCGTCACCCAGGGTGACACCACGGAGGAGCTGGCCGAGACGGGTGCCGGCGACAGCCTGTTCCTGCTGGTCGGTGCCGCCACGATGATCGCGGGCGGTGTCGGCTTCCGCCTGATGCCGCGCCTGGTCGGCGGCGGCCGCAACACCGCCGTCTGAGGCCCGGGCCCGGACGGCAGCGCGCACCAGGGGCCCGCACCGCATGCGCCACATGCGGTGCGGGCCCCCGCATGTCCACGGAGGCCCGGGAACGCCGCAGGGGCCCGTAGCGCCGAGCGCCGCGGGCCCCTGTTGCATGCCGTATGTGTGTGCCGCGCTACACGGCGGCCTCGTGCACCACCCACGCCACCGCGAGCAGGGCGACCAGCAGAGCGATCAGGGCCGCCGGGGAGACGGCCGCGAAGGGGTTCTCCTGCTGCATGCGGGCGCGGTTGGCGCGGCAGACCGCGCAGCGGCCCTCGCTGACGGGGCCGGCGCAGTTGGCGCACACCAGTCGGTCGACTGTCATGCCGTCGCCTCCTCCCAGGCGGCCAGGCGGCCGCTCGATGAACAACGCGCGACAGGGGCGGTACGTTCCCGAGCCCCCCGACCACTGTGCCAGTTCCCGGGACACCCGGCGCGTCCCGCGCGATTCCCGCGACTCCGAAGAGTTACAGATGTGGCCAATGCCTGCTTTGTCCCCCGGTGGTCTGTGAATAAACCCGTCATCCCGGACCGCGGACTGCGCGGGCCGCGGCCATTCGCGTAAGGTCGCCTCCGATCCCCTGTATCCGGAGTGCGACCGTGATCCGATTCGACAACGTCACCAAGACTTACCCCAGGCAGAACCGTCCTGCACTTCGGGACGTGTCGCTGGAAATCGAGAAGGGTGAGTTCGTCTTCCTGGTGGGCTCCTCCGGCTCCGGGAAGTCGACCTTCCTGCGGCTGATCCTGCGCGAGGAGCGCACCGACACCGGCATGGTGCACGTGCTCGGCAAGGACCTGGCGCGGCTGTCCAACTGGAAGGTGCCGCAGATGCGCCGCCAACTGGGCACCGTCTTCCAGGACTTCCGACTGCTGCCCAACAAGACGGTTGCCGAGAACGTGGCCTTCGCCCTCGAGGTGATCGGCAAGCCGCGCGGCACCATCCGCAAGACGGTCCCCGAGGTGCTGGACCTCGTCGGCCTCGGCGGCAAGGAGGACCGCATGCCGGGCGAGCTGTCCGGCGGCGAGCAGCAGCGCGTGGCGATCGCCCGGGCGTTCGTCAACCGCCCCATGCTGCTGATCGCGGACGAGCCCACGGGAAACCTCGACCCGCAGACCTCCGTGGGCATCATGCGGCTGCTGGACCGCATCAACCGCACCGGCACCACCGTGGTGATGGCCACCCACGACCAGAACATCGTCGACCAGATGCGCAAGCGCGTCATCGAGCTCGAGAAGGGGCGACTGGTCCGCGACCAGTCCCGCGGCGTCTACGGCTACCAGCACTGAGCCGGGGCCCCGCCCTGCACACCGCAGCCTTCTGAAAGGACAACATGCGCGCCCAGTTCGTGCTCTCGGAGATCGGCGTCGGCCTCCGGCGCAACCTCACCATGACCTTCGCGGTCATCGTCTCCGTGGCCCTCTCGCTCGCGCTCGCCGGCGGCTCGTGGCTCGCCCGCGAGCAGGTCGACTCGATGAAGGGCTACTGGTACGACAAGGTCCAGGTGTCGATCTTCCTCTGCAACAAGAACGACGCCAAGACCGACCCCAACTGCACCAAGGGCGCCGTCACCGAGGAGCAGAAGCAGGACGTCGAGAAGCAGCTCAAGGCGCTGCCGCTGGTGGACAAGTACTTCCACGAGAGCGCGGAGGACGCCTACAAGCACTACAAGGAGCAGTTCTCCGACTCGCCGCTGGCCGACTCGCTCACCCCGGACCAGATGCAGGAGTCGTTCCGGGTCAAGCTCAAGGATCCGACGAAGTTCCAGGTCGTCGCGAGCGCCTTCCAGGGCCGCCCCGGCGTCCAGGAGGTGCAGGACCAGAAGGCCCTGCTGGACAACCTGTTCGGCCTGCTCAACGGCATGACGCTGGCCGCGCTGGTGGTGCTGGCGTTCATGCTCGCGGTGGCGATGATGCTGATCGTCAACACGGTGCGGGTATCGGCCTTCAGCCGCCGCCGCGAGACCGGGATCATGCGGCTCGTCGGCGCGTCCAGCTTCTACATCCAGATGCCGTTCATCATGGAGGCCGCCTTCGCCGGCCTGGTCGGCGGTGGCCTGGCCTGTCTGATGCTCCTCGTCGGCCGCTACTTCCTGATCGACCACGGCCTGTCGCTGCAGACCAAGGTGCCGCTGATCAACTTCCTCGGCTGGGGCGAGGTGGCCCAGGTGCTGCCGCTGGTGCTGGTGGTGGGCATGCTGATGCCCGCGCTTGCGGCCCTGATCGCGCTGCGCAAATACCTCAAGGTCTGATGCGCGCCAAGGGCGCTGTACGGCCAACTTTCCGTACAGCGCCCGCTTCTCGCCTAGACTGCCCGACGTGCTGAGCCACTGTCCGCCCGGGAGACCACGTCGCCTGTGCCGCGCCGCGGCGCTGACGCTGGTCTTCGGCGCGGTCCTGGCGACCGGTGCCGCGGCGGGCTCCTTCGGGGACCTCGGCAGGGGGTGGCGGACGCCGCCCCACTCCCGCATCCCGGCCGGCACGGTCGCCGACACCGACGAGATCGCCGAGGCGATCGCGGAGGGCAAGGTCGGCCCGCAGGCCGCGGAGGCCCTGGTCAGCCGGAGCGGCGACCGCTGGTCCTCCTTCTACACGGCCCAGGAGTACGAGGGCTTCCAGCAGTCCCTGGACGGCCGGTACGTCGGGGTCGGCCTGTGGGTGCGGCGCACCGAGGACGGCCGCATCGGGATCGACCGCGTCCAGTCCGGCAGCCCCGCCGCCCGGTCCGGTGTGCACGCCGGCGACCGGCTGACGAGCATCGACGGCACCGAGGTCACCGGCCGTCCCGTCACCGAGGTGGTCGCCCGGCTGCGCGGTTCCGACTCCGCCGGGACGCCCGTCTCGCTGGGCCTGCGGCGCGGGACACGCTCCTGGGAGATCTCCCCGCGGCGCGCGCTGCTGCCGACGGAGTCCGTACGGGTCCGGCATGTCCCCGGCGGCGTCACCGTCGTCACGGTGGACGCCTTCACCAAGGGCGTCGCCGAGCAGGTCGGCCGTGCGCTGGCCGGCCGGCCGGGTCACGAGGGCATACTCCTGGACCTGCGCGGCAACTCCGGCGGCCTGGTCACCGAGGCCGTCGGTGTGGCCTCCGCGCTCCTGGACGGCGGCCTGGTCGCCACGTACGACGTCCACGGCAGGCAGCAGGCGCTGTACGCCGCCGACGGCGGCGACACCGACACCCCGCTCGTGGTGCTCGTCGACGGCGGCACGATGAGCGCGGCCGAACTGCTCGCCGGCGCGCTCCAGGACCGCGGGCGCGCCGTCGTCGTGGGCTCCCGCACCTTCGGCAAGGGCTCCGTGCAGATGCCCAGCCGGCTGTCGGACGGCTCGGTCGCCGAACTCACCGTCGGCCACTACCGGCTGCCCGCGGGCCGTAGCGTGGACGGCCGCGGGGTCGAGCCCGATCTGTCGGTCACCGGCGGCGCGGACGCCGAGTCCGAGGCCCTCGAGGTACTGGACGGCCTGGGCGCGCCGGCCCGCTGACCGGTGCGCAAACCGGTACCCCCCGCCCCGCCGAGGTGCGACAATAGCCGCGCTATGGCAAAGGAAACGGGTCGCAAGCTGATCGCGCAGAACAAGAAGGCGCGGCACGACTACCACATCCTCGACACCTACGAGGCGGGCCTGGTGCTCACCGGCACCGAGGTGAAGTCGCTGCGCCAGGGACGCGCCTCCCTGGTCGACGGCTTCGGCCAGCTCGACGGCGGCGAGGCGTGGCTCCACAACGTGCACATCCCCGAGTACACCCAGGGGACGTGGACGAACCACTCGGCACGGCGCAAGCGCAAAATGCTGCTGCACCGGGCGGAGATCGAGAAGCTCTTCCAGAAGTCGCAGGAGACCGGTCACACGATCGTGCCGCTCGCCCTGTACTTCAAGGACGGCCGGGCGAAGGTCGAGATCGCGCTGGCCAAGGGCAAGAAGGAGTACGACAAGCGGCAGACCCTGCGCGAGCAGCAGGACCGCCGCGAGGCCGACCGGGCCATCTCGGCGGTACGCCGCCGGCAGCGCGGGCAGTGAACGCCGCCCGCGCCGCGGGCGCGGGAATGCGCTGGCCACCGTGCGCGTTGGTCACGTACGATGGCATCAGCACCACCGGACGGTGACCGCCCGGTGTGCAGCTTGAAAAATCAACATGGGGATGATCGGTTTCGACTGGGGATGTCGAAGCAGGGGAAGCGAGCCGAGGAAGCGGCAATGATCTCGTAAACCATATGCCGAAAACAATAATCGCCAATAACAAGAGCGATTCCTCCGCCTTCGCGCTCGCTGCCTAATTAGCAGCTAGCCGAAGACTCCGCGGAGTGTCAGCCCGGGGCTGTTCCCGACCCGGATCCTGGCATCAGCTAGGGGACTAAACCACTGAGTCCGGCCACGGGGCTCGGTGGGAAATCAAACAGTGGCTGGGCCTGTCGGCGGCTTGTCCGCGTGACTGCCGGGGCCGAGAAAAGCACAGCGGACTGCGCTCGGAGAAGCCCTGGTTCCGCACCACAGGACGCGGGTTCGATTCCCGCCATCTCCACTGACCCGACGGAAGGCGATGCCTGCCGCGCTCCGCGCGGCAGGCATCGCCTTCCGTCGTTTCCGGGTAGGTCCGGCAACGGTCTTCGGACGGCCCGTGGATGCACCGGTCACGTCAGTCCCGGCGCCGGGCCGCGCGCAGGGAGAGCGCCGCGACCAGCGCGGCGGTGGCCGCCGCGACCGCTGGTATCGCGTACGCGGGCACCGCGCCCCGGTGCTCCACGACGGACCCCGCCCCGAAGGAGCCCGCGGCGATGCCGCCCAGCAGGGCCGTGACGGCGAGCGTCATCCCCTCGTTGAGGCGGCCCGGCGGGACCCGGCGCTGGATCAGGGCCATCCCGTTGATCATCGTGGGCGCGGTGGCCATGCCCGCCAGGAGCAGCGCGGGGGCGAGCAGCCACAGGCCGCCGAGGGCCGCGGCGGGCAGCGGGCCGAGCATCAGGACGGCCATCAGGGCGACACTCGCCGCGAAGCGGCCGCCGTCGGTGCCGCGGGGTCGGCGCAGCCCGTAGAGCAGGCCCGCCGCGCAGGAACCCGCCGCCTGGAGGGCGAGCACCGCCCCGGCGGCGCCGCGGTGCCCCTGGGAGTCGGCGAAGGCGATCGTGGTGACCTCCAGGGCCCCGAAGACGGCTCCCGTCGCCAGGAACGTCAGCAGGACGGCCGGCACCGCGGCCCGCCCCGCACCCGTCCCCGCGGCTGACCCTGACCCTGACTCGGGCCGCGGCACCGGCGGCGGTTCGGTGCCGCGCTGCGCGGCGAAGAGCAGGATGCCGCCGAACAGCAGCAGCGCCCCCGCCAGCGTGCCGGCCTCGGGGAACAGCGCGGTGCACAGGAAGGCCGCGAGGACCGGGCCGAGCATGAAGCAGACCTCGTCCGCCGCCTGCTCGAAGGAGTTGGCGACGTGCCGGGCCCGCTCGTCGTCCCGGTACAGGTGCGCCCAGCGCGCCCGCGCCATGCCGCCGGTGTTCGGCGTCGTCGCGGTGGCGGCGTATGCGGCGAACAGCGTCCAGACCGGGGCGTGCAGCCGTACGCACACCGCCAGCGCGAGCGAGCCCAGCGCGGCGAGCCCCGCGGCCGGCACGGCCACCCGGGCCTGGCCGAGCCGGTCGGTCAGCCGGGCGGTCCAGGGGGCCACCACCGCCGTCGCGGCGAGCCCGGTGGCGGTGACCGCCCCGGCCAGCGCGTACGAGCCGTACGCCGCGGCGATCATGACGACCGCGCTGACGCCGAACATCCCCATCGGAAGCCGGGCCAGGAGGTTCCCGGTGGTGAAGGCCCGGGTGCCGGGCAGGGCGAAGAGCCGCCGGTAGGGGGCGGCGAGGGCGGGCGCGGTCATGCGACCACCCTCCCGGGACGCCCCCGGTGCGGTCCAACACCTGATCAGCGCCCACTGACGCGTTCCGGATGTGAATCGCGGACGTGTTCAATGGGCGGATGCCGCACGCCATCGACCCGCGCCTGCTCAGGGCCTTCACCGCCGTCGCGGAGGAACTGCACTTCACCCAGGCCGCCGCCCGGCTGCACGTCGCCCAGCAGGCGCTGAGCCGGGACGTCCGGCGGCTGGAGCGCGAACTGCGGGCCGAGCTGTTCGTCCGTACGACCCGCTCGGTGCGGCTGACCGCAGAGGGGGAGCGGCTGCTGCCGTACGCCCGGCGGGTCCTCGCCGCCCACGACGAACTTGCCGCCGCCTTCGCCCCCGCCGGCCGTCCGCTGCTCGTCGACATCGGCGCGCCCGTGGGCACCGGCCACCGCGTGCTGGCCGCCGCCCGCGCCGCCGCACCCGAACTCGAACTGACCGCGCGCTTCCACAGCGGGCTCACCGGCGCCGCCGCCGGGATCCTCGCGGGCCGCCTGGACGTCTCCTTCGGCCGCGCGGCGGGCCTGGCACCCGAGGTGCTGGACCGGCTGGAGCACCGACCGGTCCGCCACGAGCGGATGGCCGTCCTGCTCCCCGCCGACCACCGGCTGGCCCCGCTCGCCGAGGTGCCGCTCGACGGGCTCGCCGGGGAGTCCCTCTACGCCGCCGCCGGGAACCCGGACACCGCCGAGTGGACGGACCTCGCCCGGCGCCTCTTCCGGGGCCGGGGCATCCTCGTCGCCGCGCCCTTCCCCGCCATCGACGGCCCGGAGGAGTTCGTCCGCCTGGTGCGCAAGCACCGCTGGCCCGTGCTGGCCAGCACCGAGTTCATCGACCTGCCCGGCTTCGTCCTGCGCCCGCTCACCGGTCCCGTGCCGCTCGCCCCGGTCTCCCTGGTCTGGCGGCGCGGACTGCGCCACCCGGGACTGGACGCCCTGCTCGGCGCCGCGCGGCGGCTCGGCGCGGAGGAGGACTGGCTCGCTCCGCCCGATGGCGCCTGGCTGCCGGAGCCGGACGCGCGCGTCATGGCGCCCCCGGCGCTCACAGGGGGACCGGGCACCGGGTGAGAGCAAGGTTGCGTGACGGTCACCTCGGGCCATCGGGCGGAAACGCGGTGTTCCTACCGTCGTGGACATCACCCGACGAGCGACATCAGGGCCTGGAGGCGTCATGACTGCCGCGAGCACCACAGCACGCAAGGGCGGCCGCTGGATCGAGCGGTGGGATCCGGAGGACGAGGAGTTCTGGGAGTCCGACGGCCGCCGGGTCGCCCACCGGAACCTGCTCTTCTCCGTCCTGTCCGAGCACGTCGGCTTCTCGATCTGGACGCTCTGGTCGGTCATGGTGCTCTTCATGGGCCCGGAGTACGGCATCGACCCCGCCGGGAAGTTCTTCCTCGTCGCCATGGCCACGGCGGTCGGCGCCCTGGTCCGCGTCCCGTACACCTTCGCCGTCGCGCGTTTCGGCGGCCGCAACTGGACCGTCGTCAGCGCGCTCATGCTGCTGCTGCCGACGATCGCCGCGGCCGTCGTCATGGAGCCCGGCACCTCCTACGGCACGTTCCTCGCCGTCGCCGCGCTGACCGGGGTCGGCGGCGGCAACTTCGCCTCCTCCATGACCAACATCAACTCCTTCTTCCCGCTCCGGAAGAAGGGCTGGGCGCTCGGCCTCAACGCGGGCGGCGGCAACATCGGCGTGCCCGTCGTCCAGTTGGTGGGCCTGCTGGTCATCGGCACCGCGGGCGCCGGCCACCCCAGGCTGCTGCTCGCCGTCTACATCCCGCTCATCGTGGTCGCCGCAACGCTCGCCGCCCTGTCCATGGACAACCTGGCGCCCGTGCGCAACGACACGGGGGCGGCCGCGCTGGCGGTGAAGGACGGCCACACCTGGATCATGTCCTTCCTCTACATCGGCACCTTCGGGTCCTTCATCGGCTACAGCTTCGCCTTCGGGCTCGTCCTGCAGAACCAGTTCGCCCGCACCCCGCTGCAGGCCGCGTCCGTCACCTTCGTCGGCCCCCTGCTCGGCTCGCTGGTCCGCCCGGTCGGCGGACGTCTCGCGGACCGCTTCGGCGGCGCGCGGATCACCCTGTGGAACTTCCTGGCGATGGCCGCCGCCACCGCCGTGATCGTCCTCGCCTCGGCGCAGAAGTCCCTGGCGCTGTTCTCCGTCGCCTTCGTCGCCCTGTTCATCCTGACCGGCCTCGGCAACGGCTCCACCTACAAGATGATCCCGGGCATCTACGCGGCGAAGGCCGCCGCGATGGGGCTGACCGGCGAGGCCGCGGCCTCCTACGGACGGCGGCTGTCCGGCGCCGCGATGGGCCTGATCGGCGCCGTCGGCGCGCTCGGCGGCCTCGGCATCAACCTCGCCTTCCGGCAGTCCTTCCTCACCGGGGGCACCGGCACCCCGGCCTTCGTCACCTTCCTGGCCGTGTACGCGGCCTGCTTCGTGGTCACCTGGGCCGTATACCTGCGCAGGCCGGCGCCCGCCCCCGCCCCGGCCGCCGGGACCGGTGCCGTGGCCGAGCCGGAGCCGCGGCTCTCCTACGCGGAGGTTTAGCCCCGGCGAACCGCGTAACAACGGGGAAATGAACGCGAACCCGGACCGTCACCGGGGCTTGGAACCATGCGCGCAACGGGGCGCACGACTCCGGGACCCGGGACGGTCCCCGGCCTCCGTTGCACGTGTACCTCCGGCGGAGCGAGGCAGAGCCATGCAAGTGCGACACCCAGACGTCCTCCCCCTGGCGGGCTTCACGGTCGGCGTCACCGCGGCCCGCCGCGCCGACGAACTGTGCGCCCTGCTCGAACGGCGCGGCGCCGTCGTCATGCGGGCCCCCGCGCTGCGGATCGTCCCGCTGCCGGACGACACCGAACTGCTCGCGGCGACCAAGCGGCTGCTCGACCGCGGCCCCGACGTCGTGGTCGCCACCACGGCGATCGGCTTCCGCGGCTGGATCGAGGCCGCCGACGGCTGGGGCCTCGGCGAGGCCCTGCTGGAACGGCTGCGGCACGTCGAACTGCTCGCCCGCGGCCCCAAGGTGCGCGGCGCGATCCGCGCCGCAGGGCTCAGGGAGTCCTGGTCACCGGCGTCCGAGTCGATGGCGGAGGTCCTCGACCGCCTGCTGGACGAGGGCGTCGCCGGCCGGCGCGTCGCCGTCCAGCTGCACGGGGAGCCGGTGCCCGGCTTCAGCGAGGCCCTGCGCGCGGCAGGCGCCGAGGTCGTCGGCGTGCCCGTCTACCGCTGGATGCCGCCGCAGGACATCGGCCCGCTCGACCGGCTCATCGACGCGGCCCTCGTACGCGGGCTGGACGCGGTCACGTTCACCAGCGCCCCAGCGGCGGCCTCCCTGCTGGACCGGGCCGAACGCCGGGGCCTGCGCGGTGAGTTCCTCGACGCCCTGCGCCACGACATCCTCCCGGCCTGCGTGGGCCCCGTCACCGCGCTCCCCCTGGAGGCCCACGACGTCCCCACCGCCCAGCCCGAGCGCTTCCGCCTCGGACCGCTCGTCCAACTGCTCGCCGCGGAGCTCCCGGCGCGGGCGCGTCCCCTGCCCGTCGCCGGACGGCGCCTGGAGATCCGCGGCCACGCGGCCCTCGTCGACGGCGAGCTGCGCGCCGTCCCCCCGGCCGGGATGGCCCTGCTCCGCGCCCTCGCCCGGCGCCCGGGGTGGGTCGTCTCCCGGGCCGACCTGCTCCGGGTGCTGCCGGGGGCGGGGCGCGACGAGCACGCCGTCGAGACGGCGATGGCGCGGTTGAGGGTGGCGCTGGGGACGCCGAAGCTCATCCAGACGGTGGTGAAGCGGGGGTACCGGCTTGCGCTCGATCCGGCCGCGGACGCCAAGTACGCCTCCGCGTGACCCGGAGTGCCCCTTGCGGCCGTTGCTTGTGTGCGGGTTGTTCGCGCCTGCGGGCGGCTGCGCCGGGCTGTCCGGTCGTCGTCTGCGGGTCGTTCGCGCCTGCGGTGGGCGCCCACCCGCCCGCCCTCCCTCCCCCAGCCTTCGGCCGGGGGGACCCCCATCCGGCGCGGTCAGTGACCGCCTCGTTGCGTACGTTGTGGGGTCGGTGCCGCGTCGGCGCACTCCCCCAACCTTCGGCCGGGGGGACCCCCACAACGCTCGCGGTTCGGCCCTACGTCGTTCGGCGCCCGGGTCCGCCGCTCGTCGTTTCCGGGCGCACCCCGCCACACCCCCTCCGGTGTGTTGGGGCGCCTGACGGCCGGTGGGGGTGAGTAGGGCACTTGCGGCCACCCGGGTCCGGCTTCTGACCCCCCACTGGCCGTTGGTCGCCGAACGATACGGAGGGGGCGGGGGAGTTGGGGGCACCCCCGGCCGAAGGCTGGGGGAGGGCGGGAGGGCGGGGGAGAAACCCCGACAGCAACCACAACGGGCCCGCACACGGCGACACGGGGCACCCCGGGCCCTTCGGGAAGGCACGCGCCGAGTGGGCGGGACACGCCCGGTTGGCGTACGGTGACAGGCTGCCCCGTTCGCCGGGGCGGCGCGCGCTGCGCGTGACGTACCGAAGAACAAGAAGGGGGTCCTGCGTGGCAGCGGTCCGGGACACGGAGATCGCGGTCGAGCAGACGCATCTGGACCGGGTGTACGACCGGCTCGAGGAGAAGATCCACGAAGCCGAGTTCCTGATGGACGACGCAGTCAAACGCGGCCAGGTCGGGACGCCGGGCGCGCTCGCGGAGCGCGACGCACAGGTGTTCCGGGCGGGGCTGCATCTGAACCGGCTGAACTCGGAGTTCGAGGACTTCCTCTTCGGCCGGATCGATCTGCTCCTGGGCGAGGACGGCAAGAAGGGCCCGGACGGTGCGTACACCTCCGTGGAGCCCGCCGAGGACGCGATCCGGCCCGACGGGACGGCGGCGATCGCCGAGACCCTGCACATCGGCCGGCTCGGCGTGCTGGACGCGGACTACGCGCCGCTGGTGATCGACTGGCGGGCCCCGGCGGCGGCGCCGTTCTACCGGGCGACCCCGGTCGCGCCCGGCCGGGTCGTGCGGCGGCGCGTCATCCGCTCCAAGGGCCGCAAGGTGCTGGGCGTCGAGGACGACCTGCTGCGCCCGGAGCTGACGACGGGCCTGCCCGTGGTGGGGGACGGCGCGCTGATGGCCGCGCTGGGCCAGGCGCGCAGCCACACGATGCGGGACATCGTCTCCAGCATCCAGGCCGAGCAGGACGAGGTGATCCGGGCCCCCGCGGCCTCGGTCACCGAGGTGGCCGGCGGTCCCGGCACGGGGAAGACGGCCGTGGCCCTCCACCGGGCGGCGTACCTGCTGTACCAGGACCGGCGCCGGTACGCGGGCGGGATCCTGGTGGTCAGCCCGACGCCGTTGCTGGTCGCGTACACCGAGGGCGTGCTGCCCTCGCTGGGCGAGGAGGGCCAGGTCGCGATCCGCGCCGTGGGCTCGCTCGTGGACGGCGCCGAGGCGACGACCTACGACGATCCGGCGGTCGCCCGGATCAAGGGCTCGCTGCGGATGCTGAAGGTGCTGCGCAGGGCCGCCCGCGGGGTGCTGGAGTACGGGGCCGGTCCGGCGCGGTGCCCGGACCGGCTGCGGGTCGTGGCGTTCGGACGGCGGCTGGAACTGGACGCCGAGGAGCTGTCGGGGATCCGGCACGCCGTGCTGGGCGGGACGACGCCGGTGAACCTGCTGCGGCCCCGGGCCCGCCGACTGCTGCTGGACGCCCTGTGGCGCAAGGCCGGGCGCCGCTTCGACGATCCGGAGCTGGCCGCGGAGGAGCGGCAGGGCTTCGACGAGGACATCTCCACCGAGCAGGAGTTCGTGGACTTCCTGGCCGCGTGGTGGCCGGTGCTGACCCCGCGCGGGGTGCTGGCGGCGCTCTCCGACGAGAAGCGGCTGGGGCGCTGGTCGCGGCGGGTCCTGTCACCGCCCGAGGTGCGCCGGGTGGCGCGCTCGCTGCGCCGGCTGGACGTCGGGGGCAACGGCGCGCTGTCCGTGCACGACGTGGCGATGCTCGACGAGCTGGAGGCCCTGCTGGGCCCGCCGCCGAAGGTGCGCAGCCGCGAGGCCGATCCGCTGGACCAGCTGACCGGACTGGAGGAGGTCACCACCTTCGCCGACCGGATGGCGGGCGGTCGGCGCAGCCGGCAGGACCGGCTGGACGCGGAGCGCACCGAGTACGCGCACGTGATCGTCGACGAGGCGCAGGACCTCACCCCGATGCAGTGGCGCATGGTGGGCCGCCGCGGCCGTGCCGCGACCTGGACGGTGGTCGGCGACCCCGCGCAGAGCTCGTGGACCGACCCCGACGAGGCGGCCCTGGCCCGTGACGAGGCCCTGGGCACGCGTCCGCGCCGACGCTTCACGCTCACCGTGAACTACCGCAACCCCGCCGAGATCGCCGACCTGGCGGCGAAGGTGCTGGCGCTCGCCATGCCGGGCAGCGAGGCGCCGCGCGCGGTGCGCTCCACGGGGCTGGTGCCGCGGTTCGTGGCGGCCGCCGACGGGAGTCCCGGCGAGGCGGTCCGCGCGGAGGCGGAGCGGCTGCTGGACGAGGTCGAGGGCACGGTGGGTGTGGTCGTGGCCATGGGCCGCCGGGAGGAGGCCAGGGGCTGGCTGGCGGGGCTGGGCGAGCGCGTGGTGGCGCTGGGCAGCCTGGAGGCCAAGGGCCTGGAGTACGACGCGACGCTGGTCGTGTCGCCCGCGGAGATCGCGGACGAGTCCCCGGCGGGGCTGCGGGTGCTGTACGTGGCGCTGACCCGGGCCACCCAGCGGCTGACGGTGCTCTCCGGCCCGCGCGACCTGCCGGACGGCGCCGGCGTCCCGGACCTGCTGCGGGACTGACCCGCCCCATGACGACGGCGGGGCGCCCCTCTGGGAGGGGCGCCCCGCCGGACGTCTACGACACCGACCCGCCATGCTCGCCTCGCGGCAAGTGGGCGCTCGAAGCGCCTAAGGTTGGGCCCGGGGGCTTGGATCGAGCCGGTGCCTCACCCAGGCTAACAAACGATCCGGGATTGTCATTCCGTCTGTGTGCGCCGTTCCGGTGGCGGTCGGGGGAACATTAAGCACGCAAGCTTCCGTTGTCCCGCATCGCTACTCGACATTCTGTTGTAGGCCCCCGGGTTTACGCGTACCCGCCGGTAGGTGGCAGCATCGAGGGCGCACAAAGCAGCGACAGCGGAGGAACAGCGGCCATGGCAACGGCGCCGAGCGTCTCGTACTCAATCACGGTGCGGCTGGAGGTGCCCGCGAGCGGATCCGCGGTCAGCCAGCTCACCACGGCCGTGGAGGCCTCCGGTGGCGCGGTCCACGGCCTCGACGTGACCGCTTCCGGCCACGAGAAGCTGCGAATCGACGTGACGATCGCGGCCACGTCCACCGCGCACGCGGACGAGATCGTCGCCAAGCTGGCGCAGATCGAGGGCGTCGCGATCGGCAAGGTCTCCGACCGCACGTTCCTGATGCACCTCGGCGGCAAGATCGAGATGGCGTCCAAGCACCCCATCCGCAACCGCGACGACCTCTCCATGGTCTACACCCCCGGTGTGGCCCGGGTCTGCATGGCGATCGCCAAGAACCCCGAGGACGCCCGCCGGCTGACCATCAAGCGCAACAGCGTCGCGGTGGTCACCGACGGCTCCGCGGTGCTGGGCCTCGGCAACATCGGGCCGAAGGCCGCGCTGCCGGTCATGGAGGGCAAGGCGGCGCTCTTCAAGCGCTTCGCGGGCATCGACGCCTGGCCGATCTGCCTGGACACCCAGGACACCGACGCGATCGTGGAGATCGTCAAGGCGATCGCCCCCGGCTTCGCCGGGATCAACCTGGAGGACATCTCGGCGCCGCGGTGCTTCGAGATCGAGGCCCGGCTGCGCGAGGCCCTGGACATCCCGGTCTTCCACGACGACCAGCACGGAACCGCCATCGTGGTGCTCGCGGCGCTGACCAACGCGCTGCGCGTGGTCGGCAAGCAGGTCGGCGACGTCCGGGTCGTCATGTCGGGCGCGGGCGCGGCCGGCACGGCCATCCTCAAGCTGCTGCTCGCGGCGGGCGTCAAGCACGCGGTCGTGGCCGACATCCACGGTGTCGTGCACAGCGGCCGGGAGGACCTGGTCGCGGCCGGTCCCGAGTCGGCGCTGCGCTGGATCGCCGACAACACCAACCCGGAGGAGATCACCGGGACCCTCAAGGACGCGGTGCGCGGCGCGGACGTCTTCATCGGCGTCTCCGCCCCCAACGTCCTGGACGGCGCGGACGTCGCGGCCATGGCCGACGGCGCCATCGTCTTCGCCCTGGCCAACCCCGACCCCGAGGTGGACCCGGCGGTCGCCCGGGAGACCGCCGCGGTGGTCGCCACGGGCCGCAGCGACTTCCCGAACCAGATCAACAACGTGCTCGTCTTCCCGGGCGTCTTCCGCGGCCTGCTGGACGCCCAGAGCCGGACGGTGAACACCGAGATGATGCTCGCGGCGGCGACCGCCCTCGCGGACGTCGTCACCGAGGACGAACTCAACCCGAACTACATCATCCCGAGCGTCTTCAACGACAAGGTCGCGGGCGCCGTCGCCGGTGCCGTCCGCGAAGCCGCGAAGGCGCAGGGCCTCACCGCGACGTCGTGACGACGGAGCGTCATCGGGCCGTGCGCGACCCGCTTTTTGTGTGACTCTCCCGGGTGCCGGATTGGCGTTTCCCCCAGAAATAGGGGCAGGATGCGTACCTGGGCGGTGAGGGCCGCACCGCAGAAGCGCGATGAGCGTCTTCACAATGCGTCTTCCCCGACGGTCGACGTTGGGGGTTTCCATGCAAGGAGTACTTAGATGAACCGCAGTGAGCTGGTGGCCGCGCTGTCCGAGCGCGCCGAGGTGACCCGCAAGGACGCCGACGCCGTTCTGGCCGCGTTCGCCGAGGTCGTCGGCGAGATCGTCGCCAAGGGCGACGAGAAGGTCACCATCCCCGGCTTCCTCACCTTCGAGCGCAGCCACCGTGCCGCGCGCACCGCGCGCAACCCGCAGACCGGCGACCCGATCCAGATCCCGGCCGGTTACAGCGTGAAGGTCTCCGCGGGCTCGAAGCTCAAGGAAGCCGCCAAGGGCAAGTAGTTCCGCGACTACCGCGACATGTGAAAGGGCGGCCTCCCCGCGGGGAGACCGCCCTTCCGTGTGCTCCGGGGCGGGTGCCGGTCAGTTCGAGCCGGGCAGCTCGACCTTGGCGCCGAGCTTCTCCAGCTTCTGCATGAAGTTCTCGTAGCCGCGGTTGATCAGGTCGATGCCGTGCACCCGGGAGGTGCCCTGCGCCGCCAGCGCCGCGATGAGGTACGAGAAGCCGCCGCGCAGGTCGGGGATGACCAGGTCGGCGCCCTGCAGCCTGGTGGGGCCGCTGACGACCGCCGAGTGCAGGAAGTTGCGCTGGCCGAAGCGGCAGGGGGTGCCGCCCAGGCACTCGCGGTAGAGCTGGATGTGGGCGCCCATCTGGTTGAGCGCCGAGGTGAAGCCCAGCCGCGACTCGTAGACCGTCTCGTGGACGATGGACAGGCCCGAGGCCTGCGTGAGCGCCACGACCAGGGGCTGCTGCCAGTCGGTCTGGAAGCCGGGGTGGACGTCCGTCTCCAGGGCGATGGCGTTCAGGGGGCCGCCGGGGTGCCAGAAGCGGATGCCGTCCTCGTCGACCTCGAACGCGCCGCCCACCTTGCGGAAGACGTTGAGGAAGGTCATCATCTCGCGCTGGCTGGCGCCGCGGACGTAGACGTTGCCCTCGGTGGCCAGGGCCGCGCAGGCCCAGGAGGCGGACTCCAGGCGGTCCGGGAGGGCGCGGTGGTTGTAGCCGCCGAGCTTGTCCACGCCGGTGATGTGGATGGTGCGGTTGGTGCCCATCGTGATGATGGCGCCCATCTTCTGCAGGACGCAGATGAGGTCCTCGATCTCCGGCTCGATCGCGGCGTTGCTCAGCTCGGTGACGCCCTCGGCCAGGACGGCCGTCAGCAGCACCTGCTCGGTCGCGCCGACCGACGGGTACGGGAGCTCGATCTTGCAGCCGCGCAGGCGTTGCGGGGCCTCGAGGTACTGGCCCTCGGGACGCTTCTCGATCACCGCGCCGAACTTGCGCAGCACGTCGAAGTGGAAGTCGATCGGGCGGCCGCCGATGTCGCAGCCGCCCAGACCCGGGATGAAGGCGTGGCCGAGGCGGTGCAGCAGCGGGCCGCAGAACAGGATCGGGATCCGTGAGGAGCCGGCGTGCGCGTCGATGTCGGCGACGTTCGCGCTCTCCACCTTGGACGGGTCGAGCACCAGTTCCCCGGACTCGTCGCCGGCCTGCACCGTCACCCCGTGCAGCTGCAGAAGACCCCGCACCACTCGCACGTCGCGGATGTCGGGCACGTTGCGCAGCCGGCTGGGTTCGCTGCCCAGCAGCGCGGCCACCATCGCCTTGGGCACGAGGTTCTTCGCGCCGCGGACGTGGATCTCCCCCTCGAGAGGGGTGCCACCGTGGACAAGCAGTACGTCGTTAAGGCCGGTCATTGCTCTCGCGATCCTGGAGACGGGCAGAAAGGAAGCTCGGTCCCCGCAGGCACCAAGAAGAAATGGTATTCGGCCTTCCGGCGACAGGAAGAGGCCTGTGAGGTCCCACTCATGTAATGGCTTCGCTACAGCACCCTGTGCGTTCGCGTGATTCCGGACGGTGGCCGTCGCGGCGGCCCGCGCACGGCCCCCGGCGCGGAAAGGGCGCGGTTGCCACCCCGCGCGGCGGCGGAATGCGGGATCATGTTGACCATGACCGAAGTGTCATCGCTCACCGGCAGACTGCTCGTCGCGACGCCCGCGCTCGCGGACCCGAACTTCGACCGGGCGGTGGTGCTCCTCCTCGACCACGACGAGGAGGGGTCGCTCGGCGTCGTCCTCAACCGTCCCACGCCCGTCGGGGTCGGCGACGTCCTGGAGCCCTGGGCCGGTCTGGCGGGCTCGCCGCAGGTCGTCTTCCAGGGCGGTCCCGTCTCCCTGGACTCCGCGCTGGGCCTGGCCGTGGTGCCCGGTGAGCCGCGGGACGGCGAGGACGCGGAGCCGCTCGGCTGGCGCCGGGTGTTCGGCGCGATCGGCCTGGTGGACCTGGAGGCGCCTCCGGAGCTGCTCGCGGCCGAGATGGGCTCCCTGCGCATCTTCGCCGGGTACGCCGGATGGGGGCCCGGCCAGCTGGAGGACGAGCTCGTCGAGGGTGCCTGGTACGTGGTGGAGTCCGAACCGGGGGACGTCTTCTCCCCGGACCCGGACCAGTTGTGGCGGTCCGTGCTGCGCAGGCAGCGCAGCGAACTCGCGATGGTCGCGACGTATCCGGACGATCCGTCTCTGAATTAGGCTTGCGTGCCATGAGCACTCTCGAGCCCGAGCGCGGGGCGGGCACCGGCACCCTCGTCGAGCCGACCCCGCAGGTGTCGAACGGCGATGGCGACCACGAGCGCTTCGCGCACTACGTTCAGAAGGACAAGATCATGGAGAGCGCGCTCTCCGGATCGCCGGTGGTCGCGCTGTGCGGCAAGGTCTGGGTGCCCGGACGGGACCCCAAGAAGTACCCCGTCTGTCCGATGTGCAAGGAGATCTTCGAATCCATGCCCGTCGGTGGCGGGGACAAGGACAAGGGCGGCAAGTAGCGGCCGCCACGGCACCCGGCAGGTACGGCCGCGGCACGGCGGCCGTACCTCGCGCGTTCGGGGGGACATGGCGCAGGACGACGCCGTCACGGCGGACCGGGTCTTCGGGCTGTGCGAGCGGGGGCGCTTCGAGATGGCGCACTCGCTCGTCGACGACGCCTTCGTCGCCCGCAACGGCAGCTTCGGCTACCTCGTACGGGCCAGGGTCTTCGCGTACGAGCAGCGGGCCGACTGGGCCCGGGAGGCCGTCGACTGGGCGCTGGCGCACGCGGAGCCCGGCGACCCCGACCCGCCGCTGCTGGCCGGGCTCGTCCTGCTGATGCTCGGTGACGCGCACGCCGCCCTCGGGCTCGGGCGGCGGGTCGTCGCCGCCGATTCCCGCGAGTGGCGCGCGCAGGTGCTGGTCGCCGACTCCTGCCGGATGCTCTCCCGCCGTCCCGAGGCGGTCGCCGCAGCCCGGCGGGCGGTCCTGATCGCGCCGCGCGAGGCCGAGGCGCAGGTCGCGCTCGCCCGGGCGCTGGACCTGTCGTTCCGGCCGGCCGCCCGGGCCGAACGCCGCACGGTCGTCGCCCGGGCGCTGGACCTCGGCGCCTCGCCCGGCGACGTGGCGGGGCGGCGCCGGTGGCCGCGGGTCGTGCCCGCGCTGCTCGTGGCCGTGCTGGTGCTGTTCGCCGACCCGTGGGTGCTGGCCGGCGGGATGGCCGTCCTGACGGTGCTGGCTGGCGCGCTGTGGCTGCTGCAGGCCCGCCGCTCGGGCAGCACGGGCCGGGGACGGCTGCAGACCGTGCGCGCCCTGGCCCGGGCCGAACTGAACGGGGACCCGGCGCGTGCCCGGGCCGTGGCCCTCACCGCGGGGGCCTGGCTGCCCGTGCTCCCGTTCGCCGCCACCGGCCTGGCGGCCGCCTCCGCCGCCGACGGCACCCCCTGGCCGCTTCCGGCCGTCCTGGGTGTCGCGGCGGCCGCCGTCGCGGTGCTGCTCGCGGCCGCCAGCGCGGTGCGCTGGTGGTACGGCGACGCCTTCCTGCAGCGCGACTTCCTGCCCAGCCGGCACGCCGTCCTCCAACTGACCGCCGTCGTCGGCCTCGTCGGGACCGTCGTGGCGCTGTACGCGGCCGGAACCGCCTCCACGGCGCTGTGGTCCGCGGTGACCGTGGCGCACGTCCTGTGGTGCGTCGTCGGCGTGCTGATCCCCGCCCTCGCGCTGAACCGGGCCCGCCGGGCGGCCGGCTGAGGGCGGCTGGCTGGGGGCGGGCCGGAACGGGCCGGAAAGAGGCGGCGATTGGTCTATTCCAGTTGCCGCGAGGGCGGCAGGATGGTCGCCATGGACCTCATCCCGGCGCCCGTCGAGGCGCACCGGCACGCCGGCGGCGGTCATGTGGACCTCGGCCCCGGCACCACCCTGGACGCCGGCCCCGGCACCGAAGGGACCGCGCGCTGGCTGCGCGCCACGGTCGGCGCGGCCACCGGGCTCCCGCTGCTCCCGCCCCCCGCGGGCACGCCCGGCACGATCACGCTCCGCCTCGACCCGGACGTGGCCGAGCGCCTCGGAGCCGAGGGCCACCGTGTGACGGTGTCGGCAGCGGACGGCGTGCGCATCGAGGGCGGGGGAGCGGCGGGGGTGTTCTGGGGCGCCCAGACCGTACGGCAGTTGCTCGGCGCCGACGCCTTCCGCCGCGCGCCGCTGCCGGAACGCGCCTGGCGCCTGCCGCACTGCTCCGTCGAGGACGCCCCGCGCTTCGGCTGGCGCGGCGTACTGCTGGACGTGGCACGGCACTTCATGCCCAAGGACGTCGTCCTGCGCTACGTCGACCTGCTGGCCGCGCACAAACTGAACGTGCTCCACCTGCACCTGACCGACGACCAGGGCTGGCGGGTGGAGATCCGCCGCTATCCGCGCCTGACCGAGGTCGGCGCCTGGCGCACCCGCACCAAGGTCGGGCTGCGGGAGTCCCCGCTGTGGGACGAGCGCCCGCACGGCGGCTACTACACCCAGGACGACCTCCGCGAGATCGTGGCGTACGCGGCCGAGCGGCACGTCACGGTCGTGCCCGAGATCGACGTCCCCGGCCATTCGCAGGCCGCCATCGCCGCCTATCCGGAACTGGGCAACGCGGACGTGGTGGACACCGGAGCCCTGCCGGTGCTCACCGGTTGGGGCATCAACCCGAACGTGCTGGCGCCCACCGAGGCCACCGTGCGCTTCTACGAGAACGTCCTCGCCGAGCTCCTGGAGGTCTTCCCCTCGGAGTTCGTCCACATCGGCGGCGACGAGTGCCCCAAGGACCAGTGGCGCGCCTCGGCCGCCGTCCAGGCCCGCATCAAGGAGCTGGGGCTGCGCGACGAGCACGAGTTGCAGAGCTGGTTCGTCCGGCACTTCGACACCTGGCTGAGCAGCCGTGGCCGCCGGCTCATCGGCTGGGACGAGATCCTGGAGGGCGGACTGGCCGAGGGCGCCGCCGTCTCCTCCTGGCGCGGCTACGCGGGCGGGATCGCCGCGGCCCGGGCCGGGCACGACGTCGTGATGTGCCCGGAGAGCCAGGTCTACCTGGACTGGCGGCAGTCGGACCGCGAGGACGAGCCCGTGCCGATCGCGCACGTCCGCACCCTGGAGGACGTCTACCGCTTCGAGCCCGTCCCGGACGCTCTCACCGCGAAGGAGGCCGCCCACGTCATCGGCGCGCAGGCCAACATCTGGACGGAGACGATGGATTCGGTCCGCGCGGTGGACTACATGGCCTTCCCGCGGCTCGCCGCCTTCGCCGAGACGGTCTGGAGCAGGCTGCCCGCGCCCGCAGCCCGTGACCACGAGGGCTTCGCCGCCCGAATGTCCACCCACTACGGGCGACTTGACGCACTGGGGGTCGAATACCGGCCGCCGGGCGGTCCGCTGCCGTGGCAGCGGCGGCCGGGCGTCATCGGACGCCCGATCGAGGGGCCGCCCCCGATCGTGTGAGGCCAGCCACAACCCGGGGCCGGCCGGTGCGGGAGATGGCAGGGTGGTGGGGCCGATCACGGCAAGGCGCATGAAGGAGGCCATTCCCGTCGCAACCTGGAGAAAGCCGCGAACCGGACGGAGTTCCATCCGGAAGACGGGTTCTCCTTTGCGACCCTCGCGTTGATCACCCCGGAAGATGTGCCAGAGTTGCCACGTCCGGGCTGTCAGCACGTACCGTACGGCTACCGCACCGCGGACAGCCGGGGAAGGGGCAGCTGCGTGAGCACGTACGCACGGCAGGCAGCGCGCAATGTGGCGTTGCCGACCTCGCTCGACGAGGCCGTGGCGGCCTTGGCCGCCGCGCCCACCGCCGTGCCCGTCGCCGGAGGCACCGACCTCATGGCGGCCGTGAACTCCGGGCTGTTGCGCCCCGCGGGACTGGTCGGCCTCGGGCGGATCAGCGAGATCCGCGGCTGGCAGTACGCCGACGGCGCGGCGCTGCTCGGCGCCGGCCTCACCCACGCCCGCATGGGCCGCCCCGACTTCGCCGCGCTCATCCCCGCGCTGGCCGCCGCCGCGCGCGCCGCCGGGCCCCCGCAGATCCGCAACGCGGGCACGCTCGGAGGCAACATCGCCGGCGCCGCCCCCACCGGCGACTCGCTGCCCGTGCTGGCCGCCCTGGAGGCGTCCGTCCTCGTCGCCGGCCCGGACGGCAACCGCGAGCTGCCGGTCAGCCACCTGCTCACCGGCATGGACCCGCTGCGGCCGGGCGAGGTCCTGGCGTACGTCAGGGTCCCGCTGCTGCACGCGCCGCAGACCTTCCTCAAGGCCACCGGCCGCACCGGCCCCGGCCGCGCGATCGCGTCCGTGGCCGTCGTCCTCGATCCCGCGCGCCGGGGCGTACGCTGCGCGGTGGGAGCCGTAGCACCGGTGCCGCTGCGGCCGCTCGAGGCCGAACGCTGGGTCGCCGGGCTGATCGACTGGGATGGCGAGCGCACGCTGGCACCGGAGGCCCTCACGGCCTTCGGCGAGTACGTCGCCGCCGCCTGCATCCCCGACCCGCTGCCGGCCGCGGCCGACGGCATGGGGGGAACCCCACCCGCGGTCCCCGAACTGCCCCCCGCGGCCGTCCAGCTGCGGCGTACGGTGGCCGCACTGGCCCGCCGCGCGCTGGGGAGGGCACTGGCATGAGTGACGACGTGTACGACGACAGGACACCGGACGGGCGCATGACCGACCAGCCGCAGGCGGGGTCCCCCCAGCCGCACGGCGGGGGATTCACCCCGGGGCACGGGGTGTGGGAGCCCGTGCCCCACGGCGAGTACGACCCCGACCAGACCATGCACGTCTCCTTCGCGGCGCAGTTGTCCATGACCGAGCCGGGCGCCGACCCGCTCGCCGCCCCGGGCCACGGCTACGCCCCCGAGCCGCCCGCCGCGCCGATGACGGTCGCCCACACCGAGGCGCCCGCCGCCCCGGCCGCCGGAGAGGACGCGGCCACCACGTGGGCGATCCCCGTCGTGCGCGAGGACGTCGCCGCCGACGACTCCGGCGAGTACTCGGTGGGCGCCTTCATGCCCGCCCCCGACCCGGTGCAGCAGCCCTGGACCGCCCCCGCCGCCCCGCAGGCGCCCCCGGCGCCCCACGCGGGCCCGGCCGACGGCGGCTGGTCCCTGCCCGCGGACGCCACCGGCCAGTGGAAGCTGCCGCTGGCCCCGGACGGCGTCGCCGGGAAGTCCGGCGAGTACGGCTTCCCGCCCGCCCCCGCCCCCGCCTACGCGCCGGCCGACGCCTTCGGGGAGCCCCGGCCCGGGCAGGCCCCCGGCGACGACCTCGCGCACCCGCAGGAGCCGGCGGCGGAGCCCGCCGAGGACCTCGTGGCGGACCCCGCGGCGGCGGAGCCCCCCGCCCCGGAGGAGGCCGCCGGGGAACCCGGTGACGAGCCCGGCGCGGACGCGCACAGCGAGCACCCGGTGGACTCCTACGTCCTCAACGTCAACGGCACCGACCGGCCCGTCACCGACGCCTGGCTCGGCGAGTCCCTGCTCTACGTGCTGCGCGAGCGCCTCGGCCTCGCCGGCGCCAAGGACGGCTGCGAGCAGGGCGAGTGCGGGGCCTGCTCGGTCAAGGTCGACGGCCGTCTCGTCGCCTCCTGCCTGGTGCCCGCGGCGACCGCCGCGGGCAGCGACATCCGCACCGTCGAGGGGCTGTCCGCCGACGGGAGCCCCTCGGACGTCCAGCGCGCGCTCGCCGAGTGCGGGGCGGTGCAGTGCGGTTTCTGCATCCCCGGCATGGCGATGACCGTGCACGACCTGCTCGAGGGGAACCACAGCCCGACCGAGCTGGAGACCCGGCAGGCCATCAGCGGCAACCTCTGCCGCTGCTCCGGCTACCAGGGCGTCCTGGAGGCCGTCCGCCAGGTCGTGGCCGAGCGCGAGGAGAGCGCCGCGGACGACACCGCGGGCGACCCGGCGGAAGGCGTCCGCGTCCCGCACCCGCGCCCCTCCTCCGGAGGCCCGGCGTGAGCACCCCGAACCTCCTGACCCGGCACCACCTCCCCCCTCGCGGCAGCGAAAGGTACGCGCGATGACGGGCCCCGACGCCGCGACGGCCACCCCGGCCGTGGGCACCCCCCCGCCGGTCGCGACCGGCGCCGACGAGCAGCAGGCCGCGCCGCACGGCATCGGCGCCTCCCTGCCCGCCCCCGACAGCCTCGCCAAGGCCCAGGGCACGTACCCGTACGCCGCCGACCTGTGGGCCGAGGGCCTGCTGTGGGCGGCCGTCCTGCGCTCCCCGCACCCGCACGCCCGCATCCTGTCCGTCGACACCACGGAGGCCGTCGCGCTGCCCGGCGTTCGGGCCGTGGTGACCCACGAGGACGTCCCGGGCGACGCCATGCACGGGCGCCGCGTCGCCGACCGCCCCGTCTTCGCCAAGGACACCGTCCGGCACCACGGCGAGGCCATCGCCGCCGTGGCCGCCGACCACCCCGACACGGCCCGGCTCGCCGCCGCCGCCATCCACGTCGAGTACGAGGTCCTGGAGCCCGTCATCGACCCGGAGCGGGCCTTCTCGGCGCCCCCGCTGCACCCCGACGGCAACCTGATCCGGCACATCCCACTGCAGTTCGGCGATCCGGACGCGGTCGGCGAGGTCATCGTCGAGGGCCTGTACCGGGTGGGCCGCCAGGACCCGGCCCCCGTGGGCGCCGAGGCCGGCCTCGCCGTGCCCCGCCCCGACGGCGGCGTGGAGCTCTACGTCGCCTCCACCGACCCGCACACCGACCGCGACCTGGCCGCCGCCTGCTTCGGGCTGGAACAGGACCGGGTCAAGGTCGTCGTCACCGGAGTGCCCGGCGCGATGGGCGACCGCGAGGACTCCGGGGTGCAGATCCCCCTCGGGCTGCTCGCGCTGAAGACCGGCTGCCCGGTCAAGTTCGTGGCCACCCGCGAGGAGTCCTTCCTCAGCCACAGCCACCGCCACCCGACCCTGCTGCGCTACCGCCACCACGCCGACGCCGAGGGCCGCCTGGTCAAGGTCGAGGCCCAGGTGCTGCTGGACGCCGGCGCGTACGCCGACACCTCCGCCGACGCGCTGGCCGCGGCCGTGGCCTTCGCCGCGGGCCCCTACGTCGTCCCGCACGTCTTCGTCGAGGGCTGGGCGGTACGCACCAACAACCCGCCCTCCGGCCATGTCCGGGGCGAGGGCGCGATGCAGGTCTGCGCGGCCTACGAGGGCCAGATGGACAAGCTCGCCGCCAAACTCGGCCTGGACCCGGCCGAGATCCGCATGCGCAACGTCATGGCCACCGGCGACCTGCTGCCCACCGGCCAGACGGTCACCTGCCCGGCACCCGTCGGCGAACTGCTCAAGGCCGTACGCGACACCGACCTGCCCCCGCTGCCCGTCGACGACGACGAGTCCGAATGGCTGCTCCCGGGCGGCCTGGAGGGCGCGGGCGAGCCGGGCGCGGTGCGCCGCGGCGTGGGCTACGCGCTCGGCATGGTCCACATGCTCGGCGCGGAGGGCACCGACGAGGTCTCCACCGCCACCGTCCGCGTCCACGACGGCGCCGCCACCGTCATCTGCGCCGCCGTCGACACCGGCCAGGGCTTCGCCACCCTCGCCCGGCAGATCGTGCAGGAGGTCCTCGGCGTCGAGGATGTCCGCGTGCTGCCCTCCGACACCGACCAGCCCCCGGCCGGGGCCGCCGCCCGCGGCCGTCACACCTGGGTCTCCGGCGGCGCCGTCGAACGCGCCGCCAAGATGGTGCGCACCCAGCTGCTGCAGCCGCTCGCAGGGAAGTTCGGCATGTCGGCGGAACTGCTCACCATCGCCGACGGAAAGATCACCAGCTACGACGGCGTGCTCTCCACCACCGTCGAGGAGGAGCTGGCGGGCAAGGAGCTGTGGGCCACGGCCCAGTGCCGTCCGCACCCCACCGAGAGGCTCGACGACACCGGCCAGGGCGACGCCTTCGTCGGTCTCGCCTTCTGCGCCGTACGCGCCGTGGTGGACGTCGACATCGAACTCGGCGCGATCCGGGTCGTGGAGATGGCCGTCGCCCAGGACGTCGGCCGGATCCTCAACCCCGCGCAGCTGCGCGCCCGCATCGAGGCCGGGGTCGGCCAGGGCGTCGGCATGGCCCTCATGGAGGACCTCCGCGCGCCGCGCGGCGTCATCAAGCGGCCCAACCTGACCGGCTATTCGCTGCCCACGGCGCTCGACGCGCCCGCGATCCGCGTGGTCCGGCTCATCGAGGAACGCGACGTGCTCGCGCCCTTCGGGGCCAAGGCCGCCAGCGCGGTCCCCGTGGTCGTCTCCCCGGCCGCCGTCGCCTCCGCCGTCCGCGCGGCCACCGGCCGCCCCGTCAGCCGGCTGCCCATCCGCCCCCAGCACGCGGTCGTCCGCCCCCAGGGCTGACCCACCGCCACGCACGACGAAGGGCCCGGTCCGTGCGGACCGGGCCCTTCGTGCGGAGGCCGTGGCGGGAATCGAACCCACGTAACGTTCAGCTCCGTACGGACGCTTTGAACGCCGGAGCCGGCCAAACGGCCCTGGACGGCAGCGCACAGCGATGAACGAGACGAAACCGAGACGGGGGAGTGGTAGCGGAAGTTCACCTCCGGCGACTGTCATCGGCTCAGCCCTCGCCCCGAGTGCCTACCCGCCGCCCGCTCCGACTCGTCCGTGCCCGCCCCGACCCGCCGCGGCACCTGCCTCCGGGGCCGGCCGTCGCATCCTCCCCCGCTGCACCACAGATCCCCCGAGTAACTACACTTTGCATCCATGTCTTGGGACCCTCAACACGACGACCGTACGCCTGGCGCGAGCGGCCCCAATGGCGTGGACGCCGGAAACGGCGCCTATCGGGACAGTGGTGACATTCAGGGCCTACAGGTCATCTACCACCCGCACGGCGAGAGGGCCCAGGTGTACGACGCATACCTGGATCCGGCGGCGGCGCACGGCTGGCACGAGTCGGTAGCCACCGGTGACGGAGTTGCGCCCGAGGATGCCTACGGCCACCCCCAGGGCGCGTACGGTGACAGTCACGAGGTGTACCGGGGCGGCCACGACGCCCAAGAGGGGGGCCAAGGCACCCATGAGACCGGCCACGAGGCCTACGGCGCCGAGCCTGAGCACACGTCCCGAGACGACGGACACTCCCATGGCGCTGATGACGACCAGAACGACGCCGACCACGACGACGGCTCGGTCTTTGTCGATGCATCGGGCCGCCGCAGCCGGCTGATCCGCCGTGCGGGCCTCGCTGCCGCGGCGGTCTGCGTTGTCTTCATGGTCGCTCTGATCGCGGGATTGTTCAGTTCGGTGCCCTCTGGCGGCCCGCTTCCCTGGGGGCAGGACCAAGACCAGAACCAGGAACAGAAACGGGACGACTCGTCGACCGCCACGAACCAGCCCGGTTCGACCGTCGACCCCACCGCCGATCCGTCGCCCACGTCTGAGAAGTCATCTGGGGAGTCAGCGGCCCCGAGCCCATCGGTGAGCGCTTCCAAGATCGGTGGCGAGTCCAGGGAACCCACGACCAAGGCGCCCACGACCGCAGCCGCCCCCACTACGAGCGCGCCGGGCAGGGGGAACGCCGGCGACCCCCCCGGCCACGGCCAGGGATCGACCAAGGGGCCCAGGTGAGCCACCCGCAACGCAACACCGGAACCTCCCGTTCCACCGGCAGCAGTCGTTCCCGCCGCGTCAACCGCTCGGCCCGACCGTCTACGGTGACCCGCTCGACGCAGACGGCACCCAGAACCAACCGGCATGCCCTGCGGCGCGCTCGCCGAGGACACCGATCTGACGATGGCGCTGTGCCGCGCGGGCTGGCGGGTGGTGTACGAGGAGTCTGCGATCGCCTGGACGGAGGCGCCGTCCACCGTCCGGCAGCTCTGGAAGCAGCGTTACCGCTGGTGCTACGGCACTCTGCAGGCGATGTGGAAGCATCGCAGGTCGCTGGTCGAGACGGGGTCGGCGGGTAAGTTCGGCCGCCGTGGACTGACCTATCTCGCCGTCTTCCAGATGCTGTTGCCGTTGCTCGCTCCACTCGTCGATGTGTTCGCTGTGTATGGGCTGCTGTTCCAGAGCGTTGCCCAGGCCGGGGCCGTGTGGCTCGGCTTCACGGCCGTGCAGGTGCTCAGTGCCCTCTACGCGCTCCGCCTCGACAAGGAGAAGTTCGAACCGCTGTGGACCCTGCCGCTGCAGATCTTCGTCTACCGGCAGCTCATGTACCTGGTGGTGGTGCAGTCGGTAGTCACGGCGCTGCTGGGCAGCAGGCTGCGCTGGCACCGGATGCAGCGCACCGGTTCGGCGACGGACACGCTGCAGCGGCAGCCGGCGTGAGGTCGCACGGCCGGGCCGTGGCCGTCGGGGCGGCTCGGCGGGACGGGTCGCAAGGGACTTCGACCTCACCCGGACCGCGGCGTGGGACTGGGGAAGCAGGCCGACTCCGAGGCCGCTCGCGGCCTGACCAACACGCTGAACATGTCTTTCAAAGCGGAGCAAGTTCACCGAGCCATGGTTGACCTCACCGTGGCAGAGATTCGGCGACTCCTGCCGGTCGGAAGCAAACAAAGCGGTCAAGGCCCGGCCGCTCCCAGGTGCGACGGCCCCACGCGCAGTCGCCTCACCCCGACCGGGGTTCCGGGATGCCGAGATGCCGAGGGAACTGCAGGCCTCGGCAACGGTGCAAGGGAGTGGCCTGGCGGTACGACGCTTCGGGCCCTAGACTCCGTGCTTCCCTGACACCGCAGGCCCGGCCATCCCCGTACTCCCAGGGGTAGGGTGCCGCGCTCAGGGGCGACCAGGGAGCAGGGGGCCGACTCAGGAGACCGGGAAAGAGAACGACCCCCTTGACGACGATTCAGCACAGCCGTGCGGGCAGACGGCAGGCCATGCGCCGGATCCGCCCCCGGCGATCCCCCGCCATACCCCTGGCGGCACTGGCCTGGTTCGGCGCGGCAGCCACGCTGTGGGTGTGGTGGAGTAACACACCGTACGTGCCGCGGACCGCCGGCGACTGCCTGACGGCCGCCGGCCGGATCACCGGGCTGCTGTCCGGATATGTGACCGCCATCGTGATCGCGCTGATGGCGCGCGTTCCGTCCCTGGAGCGCCGGGTGGGCACCGACCGGGTCACGCGGTGGCACGCGATGAGCGGACGCTACGCGCTGTCCCTGGTCGTCGCGCACGTCGTGCTGATCCTCTACGGCTACGCGCTCCAGGCGGACACCGGCATCGTGGCGCAGACGGTCTCCGTCGTCACCGAGTACCCGGAGATGGTGAAGGCGACGGCCGGGACCCTGATCCTGCTGCTCGTGGGCCTTGTCTCGGCCGGCGCACTGCGCAGACGCCTGCGCTACGAGACGTGGTACTACCTGCACCTGCTCACCTATGCCGCCGTCTACCTCGCCTTCTGGCACCAGCTCGCCACGGGCGGCGAATTCGTGACGGGCACCGTCGCGCGCACCGCCTGGTACGCCCTGTACCTTCTGGCCGGCGCGCTGGTGCTCTGGTACCGCGTGCTCACTCCTGTACGGCTCAACTTCCGGCACCGCATGCGGGTCGAGTCGGTCGTGCAGGAGACGCCCGGCGTGGTGTCCGTGCTGATCCGCGGACGCCGGCTGCACAGGCTGGGTGCGGAGCCGGGGCAGTTCTTCCGCTGGCGGTTCCTGGCCGAGGGGCTGCGCTGGACCTCGAACCCGTACTCGCTGTCGGCGCCACCCCGGCCGGATCTGCTGCGGATCACCGTGAAGGCGGCTGGCGGGCACAGCGCGGCGCTGGCCCGGCTCCGCCCGGGCACCCGGGTGTGGGCGGAGGGCCCCTACGGGGCGATGACCGCGGGCCGCCGCAGCCGTGGCAAGGTGCTGTTGCTCGCGGGCGGCGCGGGGATCACGCCACTGCGGGCGCTGTTCGAGACCCTGCCCGGGGCGCCTGGGGACCTCACCCTGCTCTACCGGGCGCGCACGGCCGAGGAGCTCGCGCTCCGGGACGAGCTGGAGGCGATCGCGGACGCCCGCGGTGCGCAGCTGCTGTACGCGGTGAACAGCCCGGACGGCAGACGGCCGGCGATCACCGCGAAGAAGCTGCGAAGGATCCTGCCGGACATCGCCCGCCACGACGTCTACCTGTGCGGGCCGCCGGGTCTGGCCGAGGAGTCCCACGCCGCGCTCCGCGAGGCCGGCGTTCCGGACCGCCGCATCCACCACGAGTCCTTCGAGTTCTGAGCCCGGTGACCTCCGTGAAAAAGAAGCATTCGCTCCGTCGTGTCGTGCTCACCAGCGCCGCCACCGTCTCCGGCATCGTGCTGATGCTTGCGCTCAAACCCGGCACGGACCCGTCCGCCCATCAGGCCGGCGCTCCCTCCGCCCCGGTGACAGCGATCCCCTCCGCATCCATCGCCGCCTCCACGTCCACCCCCACCTCTGCGTCCGCTTCCCCGTCCGTGTCCGCCTCGGCGTCGGGGAGGGCAGGACACCGGCGCGCCACGTCGTCTCCGACCGCTTCGATCTCCCGCTCCGCCTCCACCGCACCCAGGAAGACCAGCACCGCCCCGTCCACCCCGAAGACCACCACGGCCGCGCCCACCACCCGTACCGTCACCGGTCCCACCGTGCAGACGAACTACGGGCCGGTCCAGGTGCGGATCACCCTCACCGGCACCAGGATCACGGGGGCGGCCGCCGTCCAGTACCCCGACGAGACCGCACGGAGCCGGGACATCAACTCCACCGCGGTTCCCAAACTCAACCAGGAGACGCTGGCCGCGCAGAGCGCGAACATCGACTCGGTGTCCGGCGCCACCTACACCAGCACGGGCTACAAGCAGTCGCTGCAGAGCGCCCTGGACCAGGCCGGTGTCTGAGCCCGCGCGCCTGCGCCACGTGGAACACGCCATGGGCACGGTCTTCTCCTTCGACGTCCGCGGCTTCACGCACCTCCCGCGCGTGCGCGCGGCGCTGGAGGAGTCGGTCGCCTTCCTCCACATGACCGACGCCGTCTTCTCCACCTACCGCTCCGACAGCCAGATCAGCCGACTTGCCCGCGGCGAGCTGGATCTGCGGAGTTGCGATGCCGAGGTGCGCGAAGTGCTGCGGCTGTGCGAGGAGGCCGAACGGCGGAGCGACGGCTGGTTCTCGGTCCGGTACGAAGGCCGGCCCGGCACCGGTCCCGACCCCACGGGCCTGGTGAAGGGCTGGGCGGTCGAGCGCGCCGCACGGACGCTCGCCGAGGCCGGCGCGGAAGCGGTGTGCGTCAACGGCGGCGGCGACGTCCAGACGGTGGGCGGTCCCTGGCGGATCGGGATCTCCGATCCCCTGACCCCTGGTGCGATTGCCGCGGTCGTCGAGGTGGGCGCCGATGCCCGTGAGACGGCCGTCGCCACGTCGGGCCCCGCCGAACGGGGCTGCCACATCCTTGATCCGCACACCGGGCGGCCGCCGGCCACTCGACTCGCCTCGATAACCGTCGTCTGCCCCACCCTCACCGCCGCCGACGCCTGGGCCACCGCCGCCTACGCCATGGGTGACGCGGCCCGCACCTGGCTCAGTGCACTCCCTGGCGCGCAGGCCTTCGCCGTCACCACCGGCGGTGGCACCTGGCACACGACCGGTTTCCCGGGGTCGGCCGGTACGGCCGACCCCGGGAAACCGGTACGGGTGCTACGGGGTGACGCGCAGCAGCAGGTTGGGTGATCCGCTGCCGGGGCCGGCGACCACTCCGGAGGTGGCCGCCGAGGTCAGGGCGCTCGCCACCTGGGAGGGCGAGGCCGACGGATGTCCGGCGAGATAGACGGCGGCCGCGCCCGTGACGTGCGGGGTCGCCATCGAGGTGCCGGAGATGGTGTTGGCGGCGGTGTCGCTGTTCTTCCACGCGGAGGTGATGGACGATCCGGGCGCGAACAGGTCCAGCCCAGAGCCGTAGTTGGAGTAGCTGGCCCTGGCGTCGGTGCTGGTCGTGGCGCCGACGGTGATCGCCTCGCTCACGCGCGCGGGCGAGTAGGAGGAGGCGTTCGCCCCGTCGTTGCCCGCGGCGACGGCGTAGGTGACCCCGGAGGCGATCGAGTTGCGGACGGCGGTGTCGATCGCGGTGTTGGCGCCGCCGCCCAGGCTCATGTTGGCCACGGCCGGCTTCACGGCGTTGGCGGTGACCCAGTCGATGCCGGCCACGACCTGGGCGGTCGTGCCCGATCCGGCGTTGTTCAGGACACGTACAGCGACGATCTTCGCCTTCTTGGCGACGCCGTACGAGGTGCCGGCGACGGTGCCCGCGACATGGGTGCCGTGGCCGTTGCCGTCCTGGGCGACGAAGTCGTTCTGGACCGCGTCGTAGCCGTAGGAGGCGCGGCCGCCGAAGTCGGTGTGCGTGATGCGCACTCCGGTGTCGATGATGTACGCCGTCACGCCGGCTCCGGCCGTGTCGGGGTACGTATAGCTGTTGTTCAGGGGGAGCGCCGCCTGGTCGATGCGGTCCAGTCCCCACGAGGGCGGGTTGGTCTGCGTGGCGTCGATGCTGACCGTGGCGTCCTGGATGACCTGGCCGACGGCGGGGTCCGCGGCGAGCCGCCCGGCCTCGGTCGCGGTCATGTGGGCCGCGTAGCCGTTGAGGGCGGCGCGGTAGGTGTGCTCGACCACGCCGCCGTGGCGGGTCACCACGCTCCGGCCCCCGGCCGCGGTCGATGTGAGTCCGGAACTCTTCTTGAGGATGACGATGTAGCTGTCCTTCACGGCGCCCTTGACGTCGGCGCCGATGATGCGGCCTTCGGCCGGTGCAGCCTGTGCGGGGGTTACCGCGGTCAGACCGAGGGCGGCGGCGGTCACCACCGCCGAGAACGCTGCGGCGATCCGCCGCTGGGTTCTGTGCGTCACTGCCATCGCGGGGGAGTCCTCCTGCAATCGCTGGTGCGTAGCGGGACGACCGACATCGTGATGCATCTGACGCGTACATTACAAGAGTGCCTTGGAGGGATCTGCCTCGCCGTAGGCCCCAACGGCTTGACGTTGATGCACTCCCCGGCGATCCGCGCGTTGAACGGAGACGGTGAAGACGAAGGGGCGGTACCCCGCGACGGCGAGATCTCTGCCCCTCCGGGTGGGACGTAACCCCGCGGCCACAGCGTCTTCAGAGTGTGGACGACGAACAGGATCTCGGATGAAGCGCCGGTACGAAGAGGAATTCATGGCGTTCGCCGCCGCGCGATTCGCACCTCTGTTCCGCTCCGCGTGCGTGCTCACCAGCGGTGATGTGCACCTCGCGGAGGACCTGGTGCAGGACACGCTCGGCCGGATGTACGCCAACTGGCGCAAGATCGCGCAGGTGGACGACCCGGCGGCCTACACCCACACCGTCCTCGTACGGACCTACCTGTCCTACCGCCGCCGGCGCAGCAACTCCGAGCGGCCCACCGACACGCTGCCGGACTCCGGTGCCGCCACCGAGCACGACGCCACGCTGCGGGTCGCGTTGCTCGACGCTCTCGGCAGGCTCTCCGCCCGGGACCGGGCCGTGCTGCTCCTGCGCTACTGGGAGGACCGCAGCGTCGAGCAGACCGCCGCGATCCTTCAGATCCGGCCGGGCGCGGTACGCAACCAGAGCATGCGCGCGCTCGCCCGGATCCGGGACCTTCTGGGCCACGACCTGTCCGAGCTCGTCAGCCCCTGAACCCGGTGCCGCGGCACCTACCTCGCCCTCTTCACCGACCTCCGAAACGCGGTGACCCGCCATGCCCATCGAAGAAGACTTCACCGAAGCCCTCCGCACCGCCATCCTGACCTTCGAGCCGCCCAACACCCCCTCACTTCTGCAGGCCTGCGTCCGAAACGGCCGGCGCAGGCGCCGCCGCCGCGCCGCGGCCGTCGCTGTGAGCGGAACAGCCGTGCTCGCGCTCGTCGGGCTCGGCACGACGGTCGTTCCCGGACTGCTGTCCGACCCGCGGACGGCCGACCACACCGGTCCGGCGGCCTCGGCCACGACCGGGTCGGCCACGCCATCAGCCACCCCGAAGCCGACCTTCACCGGCGCACTGCCCGCCGACCGCGCCCTTGCCACCATGACCGCGTTGCTGCCGAGGGGCCTGACCCATTCGAGCCCGCCCGGCGGCCGGCAGTCGGGCCAGCTGTGGGTGGACGACGGCCACGGCACGTCGCTGCTCGAGGTGCACGTCTCCCGGCAGGCCTCGACCGCCGCGATCCGCAGCCACGTCTTCGCCGGCACGACGCCCTTGGCCGACGGCACCCTGATCGCGACCCGGCAGGCGCCGCCCGGAACGGACCCCGGGCACGCGGCGGTGAACGTACTGCATCCTGACGGGCTCTACGTCACGATCATGGTGTGGCAGGCACCGAGCCAGAACACCCCCTCGACCCGCACCACGCCGATCCTGACACCGGCCCAACTGCAGGCCATCGCAACCAGCCCGCAGTGGCGGTAGCGCTCGCCCCGGCCGTGCGACGGCCCGGCACGATCACGGGTGCCGCCCCTTCGTGATGCCCGGTCAAGAAGATGGAGGCCGTGGCGGGAATCGAACCCACGTCACTCGATTTGCAGTCGAGCCCCTGAACCACTCGGGCACACGGCCTTGCGTCGTCGACGTACCCCGACCATAGAGGCGGCCCCCGGGAGGGGGTCAACGCCTCCCGGGGGCCCGCAACAGGACTGCCATACGCCGTTCACGAACCGCCGGGGGAGGCCGCGCCCGACAGGAACTCCTCCACCACCGGGCGGAACAGCTCGGGTTCGTCCACCCACGGGAAGTGCCCGACGGCGTGCAGCGGGCGCAGGCGGGCGTGCGGGAAGCAGGCCGCGACGACCTCGCCCGCGCGCATGCCGGTGACGGCGTCGCGGTCGCCGGTGACGACCAGGACCGGGCAGGTCACCTCGCGCAGCCGGGCCAGCACGGCGAGCCGGGCCGGCTCGTCCAGGCCCTGCCAGAAGCCGGCGCGGGGGACCGGGTGCAACTGACCGCCCTCGGCGGCGGCGTGGGCGCGCTGGGCCTCGCCCCAGTGGCCGTACGCCATCGGCGCGACGTGGAGCAGCAGCGTACGGACCCGGTCGAGGTCGTCGGCGGTCTCCAGCTCGGCGAGGGAGGCGACCGCCTCCGGCCACCAGGGTTCGGCGACCCGGCTCTCGAAGATCTCCCGGGCGTCGTCGGGCAGCTCGCCCTGCAGCCGGGAGCCCGGGGTGACCAGCACGAGGTGGGTCAGCCGCTCCGGGTAGGCGGCGGCGTACGCCTGCGCGGTCGCGGCGGCCGCGTCGTGCGCGAGCAGTGCGAAGCGCTCCAGGCCCAGGTGCCTGCGCAGCGCCTCCAGGTCCTGGGCGAGCCGCGGGAAGGAGTAGGCGAGCGGGTCGTCGGCCGGCGGGCTGCCTCCGGTGCCCCGGCTGTCCGGGACCACCAGGCGCCGGCCCCGGTCCAGGCCGCCCAGGTCGCCCAGGTAGGCGGCGTCACGCCCCGGGCCGCCGGCGAGCGCGAGCAGCACGGGCCCCTCGCCCCGATCCGTGTAGGCGAGCCGGCTTCCGTCGTACGAGGTGTAGTGCGGCATGGCCTACACCTTCCCTGCCTCGGCCGCCTTCTCCCGGCCCTGGGCCGAAAGGCCGACCGGGGTGCCAGGGGCAAGGAGCCGATTGACCCCTTACCCTGTCGTGGTGACCACCGCAGACACCGAGCCGGTATCCGGCCATGCAGGCATGCTCCTCGCCGCGCCGGACACCGGCACCGACACCGTTCTGGGCAGCCGCTACCGCGCGCTGACCCTCGCGATGGTCTCCGTCGTCCTGCTCATCGCCTTCGAGGCCACCGCCGTCGGCACGGCCATGCCCATCGCCGCGCGCGAGCTGGACGGACTGCAGCTGTACGCCTTCGCCTTCTCCGGCTACTTCACCACCTCGCTCTTCGCGATGGTCGTCAGCGGCCAGTGGTGCGACCGCACCGGCCCGCTGGCGCCGCTCGTCGCCGGCATCGGCGCCTTCGCGGCCGGTCTGGTCGTCTCCGGCACCGCCCAGTCCATGTGGCCGTTCGTGCTGGGCCGCGCCGTGCAGGGCATCGGCGGCGGGCTCGTCATCGTCGCCCTGTACGTCGTCGTCGGCCTCGCCTACCCCGAACGCCTGCGACCCGCGGTGATGGCCGCCTTCGCCGCGTCCTGGGTGCTGCCCTCCATCGTCGGCCCGCTCGTGGCCGGCACGGTCACCGAGCAGTTCGGCTGGCGCTGGGTCTTCCTCGCCATCCCGGCGCTCGTCGTGCTCCCGCTCCTCATCGGCATGCCCGCCCTGCGCCGCACCTCCCTGCAGCGGCCCCCGGACGACCGCAGGGCCCCCGACCGGCGCCGGCTCGGCCTGGCGCTCGCCGTCTCCGCCGGCGCCGGGCTGCTCCAGTACGCCGGGCAGGACCTGCGGCCGCTGTCCCTGGTCTTCGCGGTGGCGGGCGCCGTGCTCGTCGTCCCGGCAGCGCTGCGGCTGCTGCCCCGCGGCACCTTCCGCGCGGCCCGCGGACTGCCGTCGGTGGTGCTGCTGCGCGGTGTGGCCTCCGGCACGTTCCTCGGCGCCGAGAGCTTCGTCCCGCTGATGCTCGTCACCCAGCGGCACATGTCGCCGACGCTCGCCGGGCTCTCCCTGGCCGCCGGCGGCGTCACCTGGGGCATCGGTTCCTGGATCCAGGGCCGCCCCGGCCTCGAACCCCACCGCCAACGCCTCGTCGTCCTCGGGATGTTCCTCATGGCCGCCGCGATCGCCGGCGCCGCCCTGCCGCTCCTGGACGCCGCCCCCGCGTGGAGCGCGGCCGCCGCGTGGGCCGTGGGCGGCCTCGGCGCGGGCCTGGTCATCTCCTCCCTGAGCGTCATCCTCTTCAAGCTCTCGGCCCCCTCCGAGGCCGGTGCCAACTCCGCCGCCCTGCAGGTCTCCGACGCTCTGTCCAGCGTCGTCCTCGTCGCCGCCGCGGGCACCGTCTTCGCCGCCCTCGGCGGGGCGTCGGGCGCCTTCACGGCCGTCCTCCTCCCCATGGCCGTCCTCGCCCTCGCGGGCGTCGGCGTCGCGGCACGGCTCCGCCCGAAAACCGGATGAGGCGGGCGCGCCGGGGGGCTACCGTCCGAGTGTGAAAGAGCTGACCATCGTCTTCACCGACGCCGAGTGGGAGTCCCTGGCCGACCTCGCGGACGCGCACGGCGTGCCCGCGGCGGAGTTCGTGCGCACGGCGGTGCGGGCCCACGAGGCGGCCGAGGCCGCGCGCGTCCGCGCCGCGGGGGAGGCGTACGCCGCCGTCCACGCGGACCTGCTGCGCAGGCTGGGGGAGTGACGTGACCGTGCGCCACCTCACCCTCGCCGAGGTCACCGACCTCGCCCGCCTCGCCTGCGGCGGTGAGCCGCCCGCCATGCGCGAGCCCGGGCTGCTCGCGTCGGCCGTGCACCGTCCGCGGGCCCGGATGTTCGGCGTCGAGGCGTACGGGGACGACGTCTTCGCGGCGGCGGGGGCGCTGCTGCACGGGATCGCGGCGAACCACCCCCTGGTCGACGGGAACAAGCGGACGGCGTGGCTGGCGGCGGCGGTGTTCCTGGGGCTGAACGGGGTCGACCTGCGGTCGGCCGACCAGGACGCGGCGTACGACCTGGTCGTGTCGGTCGCGGCGGGGGAGGTCTCCGTCCCCGCGGTGATCGGTCACGCCTTGGCGGGCCTGGCGTCCCCCTGAACGGGTCTCCTCCCGGCGAGACAGCCACCCCCGCCCCGCCCTGCCGCAGGCCGATGCCCGCGCCTCGCCCCAGTAGGCTGTGACGGTTGTCGTACCCGACCCGTCACCGGAGACCGTGACTACCACCGCCCCGCACAGCGCCAGCAACTCGCACTCGCACCACCTGTCGCCCGCCTTCCCCGGCCGCGCCCCCTGGGGCACGGCCGGCAAGCTGCGTGCCTGGCAGCAGGGTGCCCTGGACCGGTACATCGCCACGCAGCCACGTGACTTCCTGGCCGTCGCGACGCCCGGCGCCGGCAAGACGACGTTCGCGCTCACCCTGGCCTCGTACCTGCTCCACAACCACCTCGTGCAGCAGATCACCGTCGTCGCCCCCACCGAGCACCTGAAGAAGCAGTGGGCGGAGGCCGCGGCCCGGATAGGCATCAAGCTGGACCCCGAGTACAGCGCGGGGCCGGTCGGGAAGGACTACCACGGGGTCGCGGTGACCTACGCGGGCGTCGGCGTACGCCCGATGCTGCACCGCAACCGCTGCGAGCAGCGCAAGACGCTGGTGATCCTGGACGAGATCCACCACGCGGGCGACAGCCGCTCCTGGGGCGAGGCGTGCCTGGAGGCGTTCGAGCCGGCGACCAGGCGGCTGGCGCTGACCGGGACGCCGTTCCGGTCGGACACCAACCCGATCCCGTTCGTGACGTACGAGGAGGGCAACGACGGCATCCGCCGGTCCTCCGCCGACTACACCTACGGCTACGGCAACGCGCTCGCCGACCACGTCGTGCGCCCTGTGATCTTCCTCTCCTACAGCGGCAACATGCGCTGGCGCACGAAGGCCGGCGACGAGATCTCCGCGCGGCTCGGCGAGCCGATGACCAAGGACGCGATCGGCCAGGCCTGGCGGACCGCGCTGGCGCCGACCGGCGAGTGGATCCCGAACGTGCTGCGCGCCGCCGACCAGCGGCTGACGGAGGTCCGCAAGTCCATCCCGGACGCCGGCGCCCTGGTGATCGCCACCGACCAGGACACGGCCCGGGCGTACGCCAAGCTGATCCGGGAGATCACGGGGCACAAGGCGACCGTGGTGCTCTCCGACGACACCGGGGCGTCCTCGCGGATCGAGGAGTTCAGCGCGAGCGACGACCGCTGGATGGTCGCGGTCCGCATGGTGTCGGAGGGCGTGGACGTCCCGCGGCTGGCCGTCGGGGTCTACGCGACGACGATCTCCACGCCGCTGTTCTTCGCGCAGGCGGTCGGCCGCTTCGTGCGGTCGCGCAGGCGCGGCGAGACGGCCTCGGTCTTCCTGCCGACCATCCCCACGCTGCTGGAATTCGCCGGCGAGATGGAGGTGGAGCGCGACCACGCCCTCGACAAGCCCAAGAAGGAGGGCGAGGAGGACCCGTACGCGGAGTCCGAGAGGGAGCTGGAGGAGGCCGAGAAGCAGCAGGACGAGGACACCGGCGAGCAGGACATGCTGCCCTTCGAGGCGCTGGAGTCCGACGCCGTCTTCGACCGGGTGCTGTACGACGGCGCCGAGTTCGGCATGCAGGCGCACCCGGGGAGTGCGGAGGAGCAGGACTACCTGGGCATTCCGGGCCTTCTGGAGCCGGACCAGGTGCAGTTGCTGCTGCAGAAGCGGCAGGCCCGGCAGATCGCGCACAGCCGGAAGAAGCCGGACGAGGAGGCGGACCTGCTGGAACTCCCCGCCGAGCGGCGGCCGATCGTCACGCACAAGGAGCTGCTGGAGCTGCGCAAGCGGCTCAACACGATGGTCTCCGCGTACAACCACCAGAGCGGCAAGCCGCACGGCGTCATCCACAACGAGCTGCGCCGGGTGTGCGGTGGTCCGCCGAGCGCGGAGGCGACGGCGGGGCAGCTCAACGAGCGCATCAAGAAGATCCAGGAGTGGGCGACCCGGATGCGCTGAGCGGCGGCCGCGCCCCCATGGGCGGTGCCCGGGGCGGTTGCTGATGGTTCGTCAGCAGTGATGTGAATCTTGCGGCGAGAGAGGTGATCCGGCGGAAGATTTACGTCCGGTACCTCCGCTACCTCAGTCGCGTGACCGGATTGTGGACGAAGTCTTCCGCTGAGCGGTACGCATCGCTACCGTTCGGCTCACGCAACGCGCCGTGGCAGAGCAGCCTCGGGGCGCCAGCCGGTACCGCCAGACCGGTGGCCTCTCCGCGCTCTGCCGCGGGACCGGCAGTGCTCCCGCCGTGAGAGATGAGCCGCCACTCACGAGAAGGGGGCGTCGTGACCGCGGAGACCTCTCAGACGCTCGATCGGGGCCTGCGGGTCCTGAAGCTGTTGGCCGACACCGACCACGGACTGACCGTCACGGAGCTGGCGGCGAAGCTGGGCGTCAACCGTACGGTGGTCTACCGCCTTCTGGCGACACTGGAACAGCACTCCCTGGTCCGCCGGGACCTCGGCGGACGCGCCCGGGTCGGCCTCGGCGTGCTGCGACTGGCGCACCAGGTGCACCCGCTGCTGCGCGAGGCCGCGCTCCCCGCCCTGCGCTCCCTCGCCGAGGACATCGGCGCCACCGCCCACCTCACCCTGGTCGACGGCACCGAGGCGCTGGCCGTGGCGGTCGTCGAGCCGAGCTGGACCGACTACCACGTCGCCTACCGCACCGGCTTCCGGCACTCCCTCGACCGCGGCGCCGCGGGCCGGGCGATCCTCGCCGGGCGCAGCGTGCAGCCGTACGAGCCCGATGCGCGGTGCTCCGAGGGCCCCGGCTACGTGCTCACCCACGGCGAGCTGGAGGCCGGGGCGAGCGGCGCGGCGGCCCCGCTGGTGGGCGTGCCGGGCATCGAGGGCAGCGTCGGCGTGGTGATGCTCGCCGACGCGATACCCGAACGGGTGGGTCCCCGGGTCGTCGAGGCGGCGCTGGAGGTCGCCGACGCCCTGCGGTGAGGGCAGGGTGCCGGGCCGGGGTGCCCCGGGCCCCGGCACGCCGGGCCGCCGCCGTGAACTACATTCACCCCATGCCTTTCGCCTCCGCCCGGAACCGGATCCTCGTCGTCTGCGCCGCGCTCGTGGCCGCGCTGCTGGCGGTGGCCCTGTTCGCGCCGCTGCCGATCTCGATCGTCGTGCCCGGGCTGACGGCCGACGTCCTCGGCGACGACCAGGGAAAGCCGGTGATCACGGTCACCGGCACGGAGACCCGTGACACCTCGGGGCAGCTGCGGATGACGACCATCGCGGCGACCAACCCGGACGCGGCGGTCCGCTTCGGTGACGTCCTGAAGGCCTGGTTCGCCACGGACCAGGCCGTGATGCCGCGCGACGCGGTCTACCCGACGGGCGGCACCGTCAAGGAGATCGAGCGGCACAACCAGGCGGAGATGACCGAGTCCCAGCAGGACGCCACCGCCGCGGCCCTGCGGCAGCTGCGGCTGTCCCCCTCGGACGTCAAGGTCACCCTGCACCTCGCCGACGTGGGCGGCCCCAGCGCGGGCCTGATGTTCAGCCTGGGCATCGTGGACAAGATCGAGGGCAACGGCCGCGGCGGCGACCTCACCGGCGGCCGCAGGATCGCCGGTACGGGGACGATCACCGCCGGCGGCAAGGTCGGCCCGGTCGGCGGCGTCCCGCTCAAGGAGCAGGCGGCCCGGCGCGACGGCGCGACGGTCTTCCTCGTCCCGAAGGCGGAGTGCGCCGACGCCAGGGCCGAACTCCCCAAGGGGCTGCGGCTGGTGCCCGTCACCACCCTCGACGGGGCGATCGACGCCCTCGTCGCCCTCGACAGCGGCGGCAAGGTCCCCAGCTGCTAGCAGCCGGTCAGGTGACCCGCCGTTCGTCCATGCGGCGCCAGGAGGGGAAGACCAGTGGGCACAGCGTCGCCAGGAGGTACGCCCCGCCCGTCGCCAGCAGAGCCGTGGTCAGCCCCGCGCCGTCCACCAGGTAGCCCGCGGCGAGGCCGCCCACCGGGGTGGTCAGCAGGACTCCCGCCCCCAGGGTGCCCAGGACGCGGCTGCGCAGCTCGTCCGGTACGTGCTCGAAGGTCACCGTCGACAGGATGGGGTTGAGCGCCCCCGCCGCGATGCCGCCCGCCACCATGGTGACCGCCAGGGCACCCCACCCGGGCACCCACGCGGCGACCAGGAACCGGGGCGCGCCGCACAGCAGGAAGCACAGCGTGTAGACCGGCCACCGCGGCAGGCGGTGGCCCAGCGCCCCGTACAGCAGCGCCCCGGCGAGCGCGCCGGCCCCGAAGAGGCCCGACAGCAGACCGAGTTGGACGGAGCCGCCGAGCTCCCGCTCGGCGTGCACGGGCAGCAGCACCGAACTCCAGCCCGCGTCCAGGCCGTTGGTGACCATGACCATCAAGGTGATGGCGAGCAGCAGCCGGGAGCGGATCAGGAAGGCGTAACCCTCGCGCAGTTCGGCCCGGTAGGTGCGCAGGGAGACCGGCGCCGCGTTCTTGGCGGGTTCGGCGCCCGCCAGCCCGCGGACGCCGAAGGCGATCAGCAGCGCGGAGACGGCGAAGGTCGCGGCGTCCAGCAGCAGCACCGTTTCCGCGCCCAGGACGGCGATGAGCACGCCGGCGGCCGAGGCGCCGAGCATCCGGGCGCCGCGAGAGGCGCCGTCGAAGTAGCCCGCGGCGCGTGCCAGCGGTGTCCCCGCCCGCTCGGCCAGTACGGGCAGCAGCACCTCGCGCGCCGTCTCGCCGGGGCCGTGGAAGAGCCCGCTGACGGCCATCAGCGCGCACAGCTGCCAGAACCGCAGGACGCCCGCGAAGTGGAGCAGCGGGATCGCCACGACGGCCACCGCGCACACCGCGTCCGACAGGACCGAGGACCTGCGCCGCCCGAAGCGGTCGATGACCGGACCGCCGAAGAGCGCGGAGACCACGACCGGCAGGGTGGCGCAGAAGGCCGCCAGACCCGCGCGGGCGGCGCTGCCGGTGGTCTGCAGCACGAACCACGGGACGGCGAGCACGGTGAGCGAATTGCCGCTGATCGAGACCACGTTGGCGGCCAGTACCAGCCGCAGCGGCCGTGGGTCGGGTGTCGGGATGCCCGGCGCGGTGGCGGCCGTGCCGTCGGATATGCCGGTCTCGGTGTCCAAGGTTCCCCCCGTGGTCAGGTCATTCCGCGGCACGCGGGAAGGCGTGCAGATGGACGTGGACGAGTGCGGCGTCGTCTCCGGTCTCGTCCTGGGTGCCGGGCCGTTCGGTGTCCGCGTCGCGGTAGCTCTCCACCACGGCGTGCAGCTCTGCCCGCAGGGCGCGGGCCCGCCCGGGTGTGAGCCGCAGGGCGAAGTCGCTGAGGTCGAAGGCCTCGCGCCACTGCGGCGACCAGCCGTCCAAAGAGTCGAGCCAGGCCTGAAGTTCCGCGGCGTGGGTGGCGGCGACCTCCCTGCCGAGCAGGCCGATGGCGGCGCGCACTTCGGGGTCGGCGTGGGCCAGGAAGCCCGCGGCGTTGAAGCGGGTGCCGCTGTGTGCGGCCTTCCACCAGCGCTCGCGGGCGGTGCCGCGCCCCGGGTCCTCCTCCACGAACCCGTACGCCGCCAGCTGCCGCAGGTGGTAGCTGGTGGCGCCGCTGGACTCGCCGAGCCTGGCCGCCAGTCCCGAGGCGGTGGCCGGCCCGTACTCGCGCAGGGCGGCGAGCAGCCGGATGCGCAGGGGGTGGGCCAGGCCGCGCAGGGTGCGCGGGTCGAGGCTGATGACGCCGGGGTCGGGGGCGCCGGCGGTGGGTTCGTCAGGCACGGGTTCACCGTAGAGTGTGCAAAGGCTTCTTTGCAATGCTTTCTTTGCATGGAGCACGGCGACACTCCGGCGGGACCCCCGCGCCACTCAGCCCTCCGTGATGAAGCCCTCCTTGACCAGCCACTCCTTGGCGACCTCGTGCGGGTCCTCGCCCTTCACGTCCACCTTCGCGTTGAGTTCCCGGCCGACCTCGGTGGTCAGCTTCGCGGACAGCGGGTCGAGCAGTCCGCGGATGGCCGGCCACCGCTTGAGCGCCTCGCTGTTGACGACGGGGGCGGCGTCGTAGTTCGGGAAGAAGTGCTTGTCGTCCTCCATCACCTCCAGGCCGAGGGAGGCGATCCGGCCGTCGGTCGTGTAGACCTCGCCCAGCAGGCAGGAACCCGGCTTGGCGATCTGGGTGTAGATGATCCCGGTGTCCATCTTGCGGATGGCGGAGGAGGGCAGGTCCATGCCGTACGCCTTCGCCATGCCGGGCAGGCCGTCCTCCCGCGAGGCGAACTCGTTCTCCACGCAGAGGGTGACGGCCTTGGGGTCCTTCCTCGACAGGGCGGCCACGTCGGACAGCGTCCGCAGCCCGTACGGGCGGTTCTTCTCCGGGCTGACGGCCAGGGCGTAGGTGTTGTCCAGGGTGGACGGCCGCAGCCAGATGATGCCGTGGCGGCGGTCGGCGTCGCGGACCGCCCGCCACTGCTGCGCCGGGTCGGCGATGGGCTCGTCGTTGCCCAGATAGGTGATCCAGGCGGTGCCCGTGTACTCGTACATGGCGTCCGCCGCACCGGACTTGATCGCCTCACGCGCGCCGATGGAGCCCTGGATGTTGGTGCGGTCCAGCACCTCGGCGCCGGCCGCCTTGAAGACCAGGCCGATCATCGAGCCCAGGATGATCTGCTCGCTGAAGCTCTTGGACGTCACCGTGAGCGAGGCGCCCTTCAGCGGCAGGCCCTTCCCCAGTGAGCCGGGGCGCACGTCGCCGACGAGCGGGCTGCCGCTCTTGAGCCCGCAGCCCGGCGCGCAGGCGAGCAGCACCAGGAGGCCCGCCGCCAGGGCCCGGCGGCGCATCAGCCCGTCTCCAGGCCGTGCGGACGCAGCAACTGCTCGGCCAGCGACGCCAGCCAGTCCACCAGCAGGGCCAGCACCACGGTGAGCACCGAACCCAGCACGAGCACCGGCATCCGCTGCGTGACGATCCCGGTGGTGATGATGTCGCCGAGCCCGCCGCCGCCGACGAAGGTGGCGAGTGTGGCGGTGCCCACGTTCAGCACGAGCGCGGTCCGCACGCCCGCCAGGATCAGCGGTACGGCCAGCGGCAGTTCGATCCGCGACAGCGTCCCGGCCGCCGACATCCCGATGCCGCGCGAGGCCTCGATCAGGGTGGGGTCGATGGCCCGCAGTCCCGCCATGGTGTTGGACAGCACCGGCAGCACCGCGTAGACCACCATGCCGACCAGCGCCGTACCGGGTCCGATGCCCAGCCAGACGACCAGCAGCGCCAGCATCCCGATGGCGGGCGTGGCCTGCCCGATGTTGGCGATCGCCGTGACCACCGGCGCGGCCGGACGCAGCCGCCGCCGGGTCAGCGCGACGCCGAGCGGGACGGCGATGACCAGCACCCAGAACGTCGAGATCGCGGTGAGCTTGACGTGCTGCCACAGCCGCACCCGGACGGTGTCGCCGACGAGGGCGTTCTCGGCGATGGAGTCGAGGGTGATGCCGGTGATCCACAGGTAGGTGGCGAGCAGGACGAGGGCGAGCACGACCGGGGTGACCAGCAACCGCCGCCAGGTCAGCCGCCGTACCGGTGCCCCGGAGGGCGGCCCCGCGGCGGGCCGGTCGCCGCGGCCCCCGCCGTCCGCGGGCTCCTCCGGGCCGGCCGGGACGCGCCCGGCCCCGGGAGCCGCCGCGGGACCGCCGGGGCCGCCGAGGCCGCCCGTCCCGCCCGTCCCGCCCGTCCCGCCCGGCGGTCCGGCGCCGGCGCTCATGCCCGCTCCCCCGGTTCGTGGTCGGAGCCCTCCTGCTCGGCCCTGGTCTGCGGCGCCCGCGACTCCTCCAGATCGTGCCGGTGCTCCAGGGCCGCCAGCCGGTCCTCCTCCAGCAGTTCGTGCACCGAGTTGAGCAGCGTCTCCATGTCCACCACCCCGGTGAACTCACCGCGCCGGCCGGTCACCGCGACCCGTCCACTGCTGTCGGTGAGGACCGCCTCCAGGGCGTCCCGCAGGGTCGCGTCCCGGGTCACGGTGTCGCCCACCAGCGTCCCGGCGCGGGCGAGCGAGCCCTTGGCGCGCATCAGGTCGCCGCGCCGCAGCCACTTGTAGGGGCGGCCCCTGCGGTCGAGCAGCAGCAGTTCGTTGGTCGTGGTCGCCTCCCGCAGCCGGTCGAAGATCGACTGCAGCGGGTCGTCCAGGCGCACCGTCGGGAAGTCGGCGACCCCCACGTCCCGTACCCGGGTCAGGTTGAGCCGCTTCAGCGCGGCCCCGGCGCCCACGAAACCGGAGACGAAGTCGTCGGCCGGATTGGTCAGGATCGCCTCGGGAGTGTCGAACTGGGCGATGTGCGAGCGCTCCCGCAGCACCGCGATGCGGTCCCCGAGCTTGATCGCCTCGTCGAAGTCATGGGTGACGAAGACGATCGTCTTGTGCAGTTCGTGCTGCAGCCTGATCAGTTCGTCCTGGAGGTGGTCACGGGTGATCGGGTCGACGGCGCCGAAGGGCTCGTCCATCAGCAGCACCGGGGGGTCGGCCGCCAGCGCCCGTGCCACCCCGACACGCTGCTGCTGACCGCCCGACAACTGGCGCGGGTAGCGGCCCCGGAACTCCCGCGGGTCCAGCCCCACCAGGTCCAGCATCTCCTCGACGCGGTCCCGGACCCGCGCCTTGGACCAGCCCACCATCCGGGGGACGAGGGCGATGTTCTCGGCCACCGTCATGTGCGGGAACAGCCCGGAGGACTGGATCGCGTAGCCGATCTTGCGGCGCAGCCTGACCGGGTCCATGTCGGTGACGTCCTCGCCGCCGATGCGGATGCGGCCCGAGGTCGGCTCGATCAGCCGGTTGATCATCTTCAGCGTGGTCGACTTCCCGCACCCGGAGGGCCCGACGAAGATCACCGTCTCGCCGGCCCCGATCTCCATGCTCACGCCGTCCACGGCCGGCTCCGCGCTGCCGGGGTAGCGCTTGGTCAGCTGCTCCAGTTCGATGGTCGCGCCCGACGCCTCAGCCACGGATCCCCCGGGGGATGGTGAGCCGCCCGAGCAGCACGTAGCAGGCGTCGAAGAGCAGCGCCAGGACGACGATGCCGATCGTCCCGGCGAGCACCTGGTTGAGCGCGTTGGCGCTGCCCAGCGAGGCGATCCCGCGGAAGATCTCGTTGCCGAGCCCCGGCCCGGAGGCGTACGCCGCGATCGCCGCGATGCCCATCAGCATCTGCGTCGCGACCCGGATGCCGGTCAGGATCGGGGGCCACGCCAGCGGCAGCTCGACCCGTGCCAGGGCCGCCGTCCGGGACATGCCGATGCCGCGGGCCGCGTCGACCAGCGCCGGGTCCACCCCGCGCAGCCCCACGATCGCGTTGCGGACCACCGGCAGCAGCCCGTACAGCGTCAGCGCCGTCACGGTCGGGGGGACGCCGAGCCCGAGCCACGGGATGAGCAGGCCGATCAGGGCCAGGGAGGGGATGGTGAGGACCGTCGCGGTGGAGGTGACGGCCAGCGCGGCGGCCCAGTCGCGCCGGTAGGAGAGCGCCCCGATCGCCACCCCGACCGCGGTCGCCAGCACCATGCACTGGAAGACCAGGCTGGCCTGCTGGTACGTGTCGATCAGCAACTGCTCGTGCCGGCTGGCGAGGTACTCCCAGAAGCTCACCCGGCATCACCCCTGCCGTCCCTCGGCCATGTGTCCGCGTCCTGTGCCGCCTGTCCGACCAGCGGGATGATCCGCAACGGGACCGGGTTCTCCATGACGATCGCCGTGGAGGCCCGCACGATGCCATCAAAGCCCACAACACGGTCGATCACACGTTGGAGATCGGCGTTCGAGCGGGCCACCAGCCGGCACAGCATGTCCCCCTGCCCGGTCGTGGTGTGCAGCTCCAGCACCTCCGGGACGCCCGCCAAGTGCGCGCGCACATCCTGTCCTTGCCCCTGCTTGATCTCCAAAGTCGCGAAGGCCGTCACCGGGTAGCCCAGCGCGGCCGGGTCCACCTGCGGACCGAAGCCGCGGATCACCCCATTGGCCTGAAGCCGGTCCAGCCGTGCCTGCACCGTCCCGCGCGCCACCCCCAGGCGGCGCGAGGCCTCCAGCACGCCGATGCGCGGCTCCTCGGCGAGCAGCTTGATCAGCCGTCCGTCCAGCCGGTCGATCCCCATGGCACCCCAGTCCCTCCTGTGACGGTGGTCACCGTGTACAGAATGCCGCCTATTTTCGCGGTACCGCTGTACAGAGTGCCCAGTCGATCAGGAAACTATTGCGCACCTTGAGGTGCCGGGCGAGGCTGCTGCCATGACTGAGACCCTGGATCACACTTCCCCGACCCCCGGCGACGCGGACCCGTTCCCGGTCAAGGGGATGGACGCGGTCGTCTTCGCGGTGGGCAACGCCAAGCAGGCCGCCCACTACTACTCGACGGCGTTCGGCATGAAGCGCGTGGCCTACTCCGGACCGGAGAACGGCAGCCGCGAGACCGCGTCCTACGTCCTGGAGTCCGGAAGCGCCCGCTTCGTCTTCACCTCCGTCGTCAGGGCCGCCACCGACCACGGCCGCTTCCTGGAGGAGCACGTCGCCGCCCACGGCGACGGCGTCGTGGACCTGGCCCTGGAGGTGCCGGACGTCCGCGCCGCCTACGACTACGCCCTCGCGCACGGCGCCACCGGCCTGGAGGAGCCCCACGAGGCCGGTGACGAGTACGGCACCGTCGTGCTGGCCGCCATCGCCACCTACGGCCAGACCCGCCACACCCTGGTCGAGCGCGGTGCCTACAAGGGCCCCTACCTGCCCGGCTACGTCGCCGCCGAGCCGATCGTGGAGCCGCCGGCCAAGCGGTTCTTCCAGGCGATCGACCACTGCGTCGGCAACGTCGAACTCGGCAAAATGAACGACTGGGTGACCTTCTACAACCGCGTCATGGGCTTCACCAACATGAAGGAGTTCGTCGGTGACGACATCGCCACCGAGTACTCGGCCCTGATGTCCAAGGTCGTCGCGGACGGCACGCTGAAGGTCAAGTTCCCCATCAACGAGCCCGCGATCGCCAAGAAGAAGTCCCAGATCGACGAGTACCTGGAGTTCTACGGCGGCCCGGGCGTCCAGCACATCGCCCTCGCCACCAACGACATCGTCGCCTCGGTCCGCGCCATGCGCGCCGCGGGAGTCGAGTTCCTCGACACCCCCGACTCCTACTACGACACCCTCGGCGAGTGGGTCGGCGACACCCGTGTCCCGATCGACACCCTGCGCGAGTTGAAGATCCTGGCAGACCGTGACGAAGACGGCTACCTGCTGCAGATCTTCACCAAGCCTGTCCAGGATCGCCCGACCGTCTTCTTCGAAATGATCGAGCGACACGGTTCGATGGGCTTCGGCAAGGGCAACTTCAAGGCGCTCTTCGAAGCGATCGAGCGCGAGCAGGAGCGTCGCGGCAACCTCTGATCGCCACCGCCGCGGACTCCGGCGCCGGACCATGCCTCCACGGGGGAGGGGCGTGGACCGGTGCCGGCCGCGCGTCAGAAGACGATCCGGAAGTTCCGGAGGGCCGTCACCACCGTCCAGGCCCCGAAGACCCACAGCGCCAGCGCGCCCAGCACCGCCCCCGTCGCGGCCCACAGCCCCGTGCGCGGCGGTCGCCGCAGCGCCCCGGCGAGCGCGCCGGCCACCGCACCGGCCGCCGGCAGGCCCGCGATCAGCAGGGCGGCGTTCTCCAGCGCCACCTTGGCCCGGTGGTTGCCCACCCAGTCCGTGGGGCTCTTGTGCTGCGCCGCGTCCGCCGCGCCCATCACCCACAGCACCACCGGCGGGGCGAGCAGCACGACCGCCCACACGCAGCGCACGGCGATCCCGCGCCCACGCCGCCGCGCCCGCGCCGTGCCCCCGGTGTCCGTCGTGTCCGTCACGGCGGTCATCCTCGCCGCGCCGCGCCCGCGCCACCATCCGTACGGATACTCAGAACGCCGCGAGCCCGCGCGGTGACGTGATCTTCCCCGGGCGGCGGCGCGGTGCGAAGCTGGACCCATGGGCGATCTCATCGACCGGCTGCGCGCTGGACTCCCCGACGAGGCCATCCTCGCCGATCCCGACGTCACCGCCTCCTACGCCAACGACATGGCCAGCTTCTGCCCGGCAGGAGCGCCCGCGGTGGTCGTCCTGCCGCGCACCGTGGAGCAGGTCCGGCACGTCATGCGGACCGCCACGGCCCTGCGGGTGCCCGTCGTGCCGCAAGGGGCCCGTACCGGCCTGTCGGGCGCCGCCAACGCCTCCGACGGCTGCATCGTGCTCTCCCTGACCAAGATGGACCGCATCCTGGAGATCGACCCCGTCGACCGCGTCGCCGTCGTCGAGCCGGGGGTCGTCAACGCCGCCCTGTCCCGAGCCGTCGCCGAGCGGGGCCTGTACTACCCGCCGGACCCCTCCAGCTGGGAGCAGTGCACCATCGGCGGCAACATCGGCACCGGCTCCGGCGGCCTGTGCTGCGTCAAGTACGGGGTCACCGCCGAGTACGTGCTCGGCCTGGAGGTCGTCCTGGCCGACGGGCGGCTGCTGCGCACCGGCCGCCGCACCGCCAAGGGCGTCGCCGGCTACGACCTGACCCGGCTGTTCGTCGGCTCCGAGGGCAGCCTCGGCATCGTGGTGCGTGCCGTGCTGGCGCTCAAGCCCGCGCCGCCCGCGCAGCTCGCGCTGGTGGCGGAGTTCGGCTCGGCCGAGGCGGCCTGCGCGGCGGTCTGCGACATCATGGCCGGCGGCCATGTCCCCTCGCTGCTGGAACTGATGGACGGCACCACCGTGCGCGCGGTCAACGAGATGACCAGCATGGGACTGCCCGAGTCCACCGAGGCGCTGCTGCTCGCGGCCTTCGACACCCCCGACGCGGCCGCCGACCTGGCCGCCGTGGGGGAGCTGTGCACCGCCGCCGGGGCGACGCAGGTGGTGCCCGCCGAGGACGCGGCGGAGTCCGAAATGCTGCTGCAGGCACGGCGGATGGCGCTGCCCGCACTGGAGCGGGTCTCCAGCGCCACGATGATCGACGACGTGTGCGTGCCGCGCGGCAGGCTCGCCGCGATGCTCGACGGCGTCGCGGCGATCGCCCGCAAGCACGATCTGACGATCGGGGTGTGCGCGCACGCCGGGGACGGCAACACCCACCCCGTGGTGTGCTTCGACGCCGCCGACCCCGAGGAGTCCGGACGGGCCCGCGAGTCCTTCGACGAGATCATGGCGCTCGGCCTGGAACTGGGCGGCACGATCACCGGGGAGCACGGCGTGGGGGTCCTGAAGAAGGAGTGGCTGGCGCGCGAACTCGGCCCGGTGGGCGTGGAGATGCAGCGCGGCATCAAGGCCGTCTTCGACCCGCTCGGCATCCTCAACCCGGGCAAGGTGTTCTGAGCCCCGGCTCCGTCCGCGGGGCCCCGCGGGCCGTCGCCTCAGGCGTCCGGCGGCTCGTCGGAGCCGTGCCAGGTCTCGCGCGTGCGGCGCTCGTCGCGCGCGCCCTCGCCGGCGGCCGGGGCGAGCAGTTCGTCCAGCCGCTCGTCCATCGACAGGTGGTCCAGCTCCGTCCCCGGCGGAACCACCCGCAGCGTGCGCTCCAGCCACGCCGCCACCGGGTGCGAGGACGCCTCCAGCAGGGCGGTGCCGTCCGGCGAGCTGAGGGCCATGCAGATCACGCTCCGCCCGTCCGTCTTGGTCGGCCAGATCCGCACGTCACCGTGCCCGCTCGGCCGGAACACGCCCTCGACCAGCAACTCCCGGGCGAAGGTCCAGTTGACGGGGCAGTTGGAGCCGATGTGGAAGGTGATGTGCACGGCGAAGGGATCCTCGGCCCGGTAGACCAGCCTGGCCGGGACGGCGACGCTGCGCTCGGGCGACAGCACCAGGTGCATCTCCAGCTCGCGTTCGACCACGGTGTGCATCTCGTCGTCCTTTCCTCGGCGCGAAGGCCCCTGGCGGTGCTGCGCGGCGGGTGCTGCGTGGGGCCCGCACCGGGAGAGAGCGCATACGGCCTTCACCATTACGCGGGTTCCGGGGATCGGGAGGACTTTCCCCGAAGGCCCGGCACACGCGAGATGGATGCGGTACACACGGAACGTCGCCGTCCGCCCCGTCCGGGGTGCGTCCGGTCGTGCGACGGTCCTCCCCTTCCCGTTCCCGCCCCCGCCGCGCCCACGGCTCCGCGGCGCGCACGTCCCCGTCCGTCCGAGGCGGTGTCAGTTCGGAAGCGTATCGGTTCGGTAGCCGGGATTTGCCCCGGAATGCCGATCCTCGCCCATGGATCGTTTCTTTCGTCCGCCCGACGCGTTCTTCGTTAGTGTCCTCCTTGCACGCCGGGGGACGGCGGGCTGGTCGAGCGTGTCGGTCGTGAGGGGAGTTGTCACGGATGACCTCCGGTAGCAGCGGCGGGAGTCTGCCCGGTCCCGGGTACTACCCGGACCCGTCCATCCCGGGCTACATCCGGTACTGGAACGGCTCCTCGTGGGTGCCCGGCACGAGCCGTCCCGCACCGCAGCCCGGGGAGGACCTCGCGCCGCCGTCCGGTGCCGCCGTGGCCGCCGCCGGGCCCGCGCTGGCGCCGCCGCCCGCGCCCCCCGTGCCGGAGGCCCCGGAGGCGGCCGCGACACCGCGGACCCCGGCGCTGGAGGAGTCCGGGCCGATGTTCCTGGACGAGGACCCGCTGGCGCCGCGGGCCGAACGCGGACCCGAGACCGTCACCGGGCCGCAGGCGCAGCAGGACCGACCGGAGCAGGCGCAGCAGCCGCGCCCCGCGGAGCGGCCCCGTCAGGAGTTCCGTGCGGAGCCCGCCCCGGAGCGGGCGTGGGCCGCCGACCCGGCCCGGCAGGACCCCTCTCCCCGCGTGTCATGGGGCACCCCCGAGCGCGCGGGGCAGCCCGCCGCACCGGCGCAGGCCGCGGCCCCCGCCCCGGCACGGACCGCCGCCCCCGCCCCCTCGCCGGCCCCGGCACAGACCCCCGCCCCCTCGCCGGCCCCCGCTCCCGCCCGGGCGGTCACCGCGCCGGCGGCCGCGGCCACCGCGTCCGCGCCGACCGAGAGCGCCGTGCCCGGGCAGCCGTCCGCGCCCGTCCCGTGGGCGCAGCAGGTGCACGACCTGGCCCGTCAGGTCCCGTCGCAGGGCGGGGAGGGCGCCGCGCCCGCTCCGTGGCGGCCGGTCGCCGACGACCCCTTCGCCTCAGCGCAGGAGCAGGCGCGTCCCGCCTCGCCGGTCAAGCGGCTGGCGGCCCGGCTGATCGACACCGTCGTCATGGGCGCGGTCGTCGCGGCCGCCGCGGTGCCGCTGGGTACGGCGGCGTACGAGCACCTGCGCGACAAGGTGGACGCCGCCCGGCTGACCGGCGAGGAGGTGACGGTCTGGCTGCTCGACGGCACGACAGGGGTGCAACTGGGCATCGTGGCGGCCGTCGTACTCGTCACCGGGCTGCTGTACGAGGTCCTGCCCACCGCCAAGTGGGGCCGCACCCTGGGCAAGAAGCTGCTCCGCCTGCGCGTGCTGGACATCGAGAGCCAGTACGAGCCCGGCTTCGGTCAGGCACTGCGCCGCTGGCTCACCCACACGGTGCTGGACGCGCTCGTGATCGGCTTCCTCGGGCTGATGTGGTGCCTCTTCGACAGGCCGTGGCGGCAGTGCTGGCACGACAAGGCGGCGCGCACCTTCGTGGCCCGCGAGCGCTGACACCCGAACGGCCCCCGCCGGAGGCGCGGCCGAATCGTCCGGGTTTCACTCGGGGCATGAGCACCGACCAGCCCGAGGACCCGTTCGCCAAGCCGCCCCGGGAGCCGTCCGGGCCCGCGCAGCCGCCGCCCGGGCAGTCACCCCCGCCCGGCGGGCAGCCACCGGGTCAGCAGCCCCCGCCCGGCGGGCAGCCGTACCCGCCGCCTCCACACCAGCCCCCGCCCGGCGGTTCGCCCTACGACCGGCCGCCCCCGGGCTACGGCGGCGGCGACCCGTACGCGAGCGGCCCGTACCCGGGCGACCCGTACGCGAGCGGCCCCTACGGGGCGGGCGAGCCCGACCCCCTGGCGGGGATGCCCCCGTTGGCGAACCGGGGGCGCCGGCTGGTCGCGCGCATCGTCGACGGGCTGATCATCGGCATCCCGGTCTACGGCCTCACCGGGCTGATCTGGAACTACGACTACAACGCCACGGGCGCGCTGTTCTCCCAGGGCGTGATCTACGCCGTGATCTACCTGGCCTACCAGGTGTTCATGCTCACCCGGTACGGGCAGAGCCTCGGCAAGAAGCTCCTCAAGGTGCGCGTCGGCATGCTCACCGACGGCACCAACCCGACGACCCCGGCGGCACTGAAGCGGGAGTCGGTCTACTCGCTGGTCCCGATCATCCCGTGCTGCGGTGAGATCTTCTGGATCATCGAGGTGCTCTGGTGCACCTGGGACAAGCCGTACCGCCAGTGCCTGCACGACAAAGCGGGGCAAACCGTGGTGGTTTCGGTGGAGTAAGGCACACTGTGGGGTGATCGTCGCAGGGCCGTGACCATCTGCGTCTATGCGCCGTCATGCCCGGCTGATTTACTCACCCCATGAGTTCGAATCAACCGCCTGGCTACGGTTACCCGCAGGGCGGCTCGGGGGATCAGAACCCGTACGGCCAGCAGCCGTACGGGCAGCAGCAGCCCCAGGGCCAGAACCCTTACGACCAGCAGCCGTTCCCGCAGCAGCAGCCCTACGCCTATCCGCAGCAGGGGTCCGGCTACGGCCAGATGCCCGCGGACCCGGCCCTGGCGGGCATGCCCCCGCTGGCCGGCAGCGGCCAGCGCTTCGTCGCGCGGCTCATCGACTGGGCCATCTTCCTCGTCGTGGGCATCGTCCTGGTGGCGGCGACCGGCACATCGATCACGGACACCGGTGCGTTCTTCGGCATCGAGGTGCTCGTTCTGGGTGCCGCGTTCGTCTACGAGGGCCTGATGCTCCAGTCGACCGGCCAGACGGTGGGCAAGAAGGTCATGAAGATCCGCGTGGCCAAGCTGGCTGACGGCAGCGCCCCTGGCGGGGCGGCCTGGGGTCGCGCCGCGGTTTCCTCGTTCCTCGGTGTAGTGCCCTGCGTGGGCTTCATCCTTTCGCCACTCAACTCCCTGTGGCACCTGTGGGACAAGCCGTACCGCCAGTGCTGGCACGACAAGGCGGCCAAGACCGTCGTCGTCAAGGTCTGACGCGCACGTCGAACACACGACGGCCCCGGAGCGTCCGCTCCGGGGCCGTCGTGTGTTCGACGTGCGGCGCTCAGCGCCGCAGCGAGTGCTCGCCCAGCCGCGCCTCGGCGGCGCCGCGGACGCGAGGGCGCGGGACCGGGTGCCGCTCGACGGGAGGTTCGCTCTTCGTGCGGCGCGTGCCGGCCGGGATCGCCGCCGTCACGGCGACCAGGACGCCGAGCGCCAGTCCCGCCGCGGCGATGACCGCCACCGCGACGCCCGATCTCGCCTCGGAGAGCAGCAGCATCGCGAGCGTGGAGAGCACCACGGTCGCGGAACCGTAGGTCAGCTGGGCGGGGGTGGGACGTGGCATGGCTGATCCGTCCTCATATGCGTCGGTTGTGGCGGAGCATCGGCCAGGGCCGTCTTCCGGTGGTTCGGACGCGGCACGCCAACCACCGACCCTACGGTGCGAGATGCCCGTACGGAACGCCTGGTAAGCGTGACCTAACCCACGGTGCGGAAGCACGGGGGGCGCACGGGGTCGCATCGCGATCTTCCCGGGCCCAACGATAATGCGGCAAAAGATACTTGCTCAGGCCGCAGTGTCCGCTATGTGCAACGGACCGGTCGCTCACCGTACTTGTCGGTCATGGCCAAGTCAAGATCTGTCTTTTCACGCGTCACTCCGGTGCAATGGCTTCACCCTAGGGAGGTCATTACATCGTGAAAAGCCAACGACGGACCATCAGATCCGCCGCTCTGGCCGTGGCGATCGCCGCGATAGGCGCCACCGCCTTCCCCGTCGCGGCAGCCCAGGCCGACTCGCAGGCCGATCGCGTCGTGCGCCACGACCCGGCCAAGGCGGAGCGTGTCGAGCACGATCTGAAGGGCCCGCTGAGCGAGCGTCAGGCGGCTCAGCGCCAGCAGGCGATCGAGCAGGTCATCACCGGCAAGTCCAAGGTCGAGGAGCGCGGCTCCTCGGACGTGGTCAAGCTGGGCAAGAACAAGTACGTCGAACTCGCGCGCGAGAAGACCGACAAGATCTTCGTGATCCTCGCGGAGTTCGGCACCAAGACCGACCCCGCGTACGGCGGCACGCCCGGTCCCGCGCACAACGAGATAGCCAAGCCCGACCCGCGCACGGACAACAGCACGGAGTGGCAGGCCGACTACAACCGGCAGCACTTCCAGGACATGTACTTCTCGAAGGCCAAGGACACGGAGTCCATGGCCAAGTACTACGAGAGGCAGTCCTCCGGCCGCTACTCGGTCGCCGGCGAGGTTGCCGACTGGGTCAAGGTCGACTGGAACGAGGCCCGGTACGGCAGCAACAAGTGCGACACCTGCACCTGGAACCTCGTCGCGGACGCCGTGAACAAGTGGGTCGCCGCGCGCAAGGCCGCCGGTGACAGCCCCGCCACGATCAAGGCGAAGCTGGCCGAGTACGACCAGTGGGACCGCTACGACTACGACGGCGACGGCAACTTCAACGAGTCCGACGGCTACATCGACCACTTCCAGATCGTGCACGCCGGCGAGGACGAGTCCGCCGGCGGCGGCGCCCAGGGCGAGGACGCGATCTGGGCCCACCGCTGGTACGCCTTCGGCACCGACGCCGGCGCCACCGGCCCCCAGGGCAACCCGCTCGGCGGCACCCAGATCGGCGACACCGGCGTCTGGGTCGGCGACTACACCGTCCAGCCGGAGAACGGCGGCCTCGGCGTCTTCGCCCACGAGTACGGCCACGACCTCGGTCTGCCGGACCACTACGACACCACCAACACCGCCGAGAACTCCACGGGCTTCTGGACGCTGATGTCGTCCGGTTCGTGGCTGGGCACCGGCAAGGACGCCATCGGCGACCTGCCCGGCGACATGACGGCCTGGGACAAGCTGCAGCTGGGCTGGCTGAACTACGCCACCGCCAAGGCCGGCAAGATCTCGGCCACCACCCTGGGTGTCGCGGAGTACAACACCGCGAAGAAGCAGGGCCTGGTCGTCACGCTGCCGAAGAAGACCGTGACCACCGCGCTGGCGGCCCCGGCCGAGGGCGCGAAGCAGTGGTGGAGCGGCAAGGGCAACGACCTGAGCAACACGCTCACCCGCGACGTCGACCTCACCGGAAAGACCTCGGCGAGCCTGTCCCTCAAGGGCTGGTACGACATCGAGGAGAACTACGACTACCTCTACACCGAGGTGTCCACCGACGGCGGCTCCACCTGGACCGCCCTCGACGGCACCATCGGCGGCGCCCCGCTCCCGCGCGACGCCAGCGACAAGCCCGCCCTGACCGGCACCGCGGCCTCCTACCAGGACATGGTGCTCCCGCTGGACGCGTACGCGGGCCAGTCGGTCAAGCTGCGCTTCCGCTACCAGTCCGACGGCGGCGTGGCCCAGAAGGGCTTCCTCGCCGACGCGATCACCCTGACCGCCGACGGCGCGACCGTGTTCAGCGACGGCGCCGAGTCCGGTGACAACGGCTGGACCGCGAAGGGCTTCTCGGCCAAGGGCGCCACGTTCTCCGAGGACTACGCGCAGTACTACATCGCGGAGAACCGGCAGTACGTCTCCTACGACAAGACCCTGAAGGTCGGCCCGTACAACTTCGGCTGGGCCGCCCCCAAGGACAACTGGGTCGAGCACTACGCGTACCAGAACGGCCTGCTGATCTGGCTGTGGGACACCTCGCAGGACGACAACAACGTCAGCGAGCACGCCGGTTCCGGCCGGATCCTCCCGATCGACGCCCACCCCAAGGCGCTGAAGTGGGCGGACGGCACGGTCATGCGCAACCGCATCCAGGCCTACGACTCCACGTTCACCAAGGCCGGCACCGACGCGATCACCCTGCACAACAAGGGTGTCGCCACCAAGATCGCGAGCCAGCCGGGTGTCTCGGTCTTCGACGACAAGAACTCCTACTGGTCGTCGGCGAACCCCACCGGCAGCGTGAAGGTCTCCCCGACCAACACGCGCATCACGATCCTTCACGAGGCCAAGGACGGCAGCACCGTCACCCTCCTGGTCAGCCCCTCCAAGAAGTGATCACGCGCCACCCGAAGTGACCTGATCGGCCCCCGTCCCCTGGTGGACGGGGGCCGATCCGCTCACCATGTGCGTATGGCCAGCGGCGGTTTCACCAGGCTTCCCAGCGGCGTCGTCGTCGTGGCCCTCCGGTTGCCCTCGCCCGGCGGGGCCCCGGACGAGTACATAAGGGTCCTCGTCGTCGCGGTCAACCGGCAGCGCGCGCTGACCCGCCTGCGCAACCTGGGCTTTCGCGCCGCCCGCCTCGTCGGCAACATGGAGCCGCCGACGTCCGACGAGATCAACGCCGTCCTCCACCACCCCGACGGCCTCGTCTGGCGCCGCATCCCCTCGGCCCCCGCCGCCGCCTGGCAGTCGATCGCGGCACTGCTGGGCCCGACCGTCCGCCGCTGAACCCGGGGAGTCCCGGGCGTCAGGCCTGTTCGCGGACGACCGGCTCCCCGGACAGTTCGGCGCCGGCCGCGCGCAGCTCCTCCAGCGCCCGCTCGGTCGTCGCCGCCATGACACCCGCGGTCAGGTCGAGCAGCACCCGGGTGCGGAAGCCCTCCCGCACGGCGTCCAGCGCGGTCGCCCGTACGCAGTGGTCGGTGGCGATGCCGACCACGTCGACCTCGGCCACGTGGCGTTCGCGCAGCCACTGGGCCAGCCCGGTGCCGTTCTCGTCGGCGCCCTCGAAACCGCTGTACGCACCCGCGTACGCGCCCTTGTCGAAGACCGCCTCCACCGCGCCGGAGGCGACCGCCGGCGCGAAGTTGGGGTGGAAACCGACCCCCTCGGTGCCCGCGACGCAGTGCCGCGGCCAGGTGTGGACGAAGTCTGGGCGCTCGGCGAAGTGGCCGCCGGGGGAGACGTGGTGGTCGCGGGTGGCCACGACGTGCTGGTAGCCGGCCGCGGCGTCGCCGACGAGGTCGGTGATGGCGGCGGCGACCTCGGCGCCGCCGGCGACCGCCAGGCTGCCGCCCTCGCAGAAGTCGTTCTGCACGTCCACGACGATCAGTGCGCGGTGCATGGCCTTCGGTCCTTTCCCGTCGATGTCGCTTGGCGACCGCGGTGAGCGGCGCCCCGCGGCGGCGGACGCCGCCGCGGGTCAGTGGGTGATGTACTCGGTGTGCAGCACCGGCTCGCCGCGCGACAGCTGGTTCGCGGACAGCGGCAGTCCGGCGCGGGTCTCGATGTGGCGGGTGCGGGCGGCGTCCAGCGGCTCCCGGTGCACAATGTCGCCGCCCAGCACCAGCGGCACCAGCAGCTGCCGGTCCGCCAGCGGCCCCGGCACCGGCCCGGTGCCGATCACCTCGGCCTCGGCGACCCCGTCGGCGTCCAGCCGCCGGGCCGCCCACTTGCGCCCGCCGATGCTGGTCTTGCCGCCCATGGACTTCTTGGCGACCGGCACCAGCGGCGCGTCGGGGTCGTCGGAGGTGGCGCGGGCGACCAGCTTGTAGACCATCGAGCAGGTCGGCTGCCCGCTGCCGGTCACCAGGGAGGTGCCGACCCCGTACGCGTCGACCGGCGCCGCGGCCAGTGAGGCGATCGCGTACTCGTCCAGGTCGGAGGTCACCACGATCCGGGTGTTCTTCGCCCCCAGGTCGTCCAGCTGCTGCCGGACCCGGTGGGCGAGCAGCAGCAGGTCCCCGGAGTCGATGCGCACCGCCCCGAGCTCCGGTCCGGCGATCTCCACTGCGGCGCGGACGGCCGACGCCACGTCGAAGGTGTCGACCAGCAGGGTGGTGCCGCGGCCGAGCGACTCGACCTGGGCGCTGAAGGCGTCCCGCTCGTCGTCGTGGAGCAGGGTGAAGGCGTGCGCGCTGGTGCCGATGGTCGGCAGGCCGTAGCGGAACCCGGCGGCCAGGTTGCTGGAGGAGGCGAAGCCCCCGACGTAGGCGGCGCGGGAGGCCGCCACCGCGGCCAGCTCGTGGGTGCGGCGGGCACCCATCTCCATCAGCGGCCGGCCCGCCGCGGCCACGGCCATCCGGGAGGCGGCGGCCGCGATCGCCGAGTCGTGGTTGAGGATCGACAGCACCACCGTCTCCAGCAGCACCGCCTCGGCGAAGGTTCCCTCGATCCGCATGATCGGCGAACCGGGGAAGTACACCTCCCCCTCGGGATAGCCGAGGATGTCGCCGCGGAAGCGGTAGTCGGCCAGCCACTCCAGGGTGGGACCGTCCACCACGCGCTCCCGCTCCAGGAAGGACAGGATGCGGTTGTCGAAGCGGAAGTTCTCCACCGCGTCCAGCACCCGGCCGGTGCCGCACACGACCCCGTACCGCCGCCCCTCGGGCAGCCGGCGGGTGAACACCTCGAACACCGAACGGCGGTGGGCGGCGCCGCTGCGCAGCGCGGCCTGCAGCATCGTCAGCTCGTACCGGTCGGTGAACAGCGCGGTGGAGGGGACCATGACGGGCAGCCCCAGGTCTGCAGTGCTCATGTCTGAGGATGCTACCCCCAACTCTCGTCAGAGTGACGATTTCTCGGGGGCCGGTTTCCCTGCGGGCACCGTCTGGTGACAGCATGGGTCACGTGAGTGTCGCCCCCGCAGAGATCGAACGGACCGAGTCGCGCGAGGCCCCCTTCGAGGCGCCGTCACCGGACGTTCCCTGGGTGACTGTCGTCCACAACGACCCGGTCAATCTGATGAGCTACGTGACCTATGTCTTCCAGGCGTACTTCGGCTACCCGAAGGACAAGGCCACCAAGCTCATGCTCGACGTGCACCACAAGGGCCGTGCCGTGGTGTCCAGCGGCACGCGCGAGGAGATGGAGCGCGACGTGCAGGCCATGCACGGTTACGGGCTGTGGGCCACTCTGACGCAGGACCGCTGAGGCCGCGAGACCACCGAGACCACCGAGCCCCTGAGGGACGGCTGATACAGACATGCCCGGGTACTTCCAGACCGCTGCCGCAGGCGGCGCCGCCGTCGCGCTCGACGAGGTCGAGATCTCCATCCTGCGCAGCCTGGCCGTGCAGCTCCTGGAACTGATCGGCCCCGGCGAACCCGCCGGCGGCGCCGAGCCGGCCGACCCGCTGGCCGAACTGTTCGCCGAGGGCCCCACCCGGCCGCCGCAGGACCCGGCGCTCGCCCGGCTGTTCCCGGACGCCTACGAGGAGGAGGCGGACTCCTCGGACTTCCGCCGCTACACCGAGATCGACCTGCGCGCCCGCAAGCGCGACGACGCCCTCGCCGTCGTCCGCAGCCTCGACGCGCTCACCCCCGGCGGCGACGGGGGAGCGGTGCTGACCCTCGACACCGCGCAGGCGCGCCAGTGGCTCGGCACCCTCAACGACCTGCGGCTGACCATGGGGACCCGCCTCGAGGTCAGCGACGACGAGGACAGCGAGCTGTACCGGCTGCCGGACTCCGACCCGCGCAAGCCGCTCGTCATGGCCTACCTCTGGCTCGGAGCGCTCCAGGAGAGCCTCGTGGAGACCCTCATGCCGTGATCCGCGAGGGCGTCCGTTCGCTCAGACGACGCTCAATTCCGGATAACGATCACGTCACCCCACCCGACCGCATTCCCATTCGGCGCACCTTTTGTCTGCTTCTCCTTGTGTCGTGTGCCACATTTGCGCTGCGTGCCCGGCGCACACCCCGTGATACGAATCCTCGACCACCGGCCGTGACGCCACCCCTGTCGCGGTCGGTCGCGTGGCCGGCTGACCCCGGCGTGCACCTCCACCATCCGGGGGGATCGGAACCCGATCCGGGCCGCCACGGCCGGACGGGCATGGAGAAAGGCACAGCACCATGACCTCGACGCAGGTCGAGCAGTACGAATCCGGCGGCGGCGCCACGGGGATCGCGCCGGAAGAGGGCTACAAGCGCGGACTCAGCGCCCGTCAGGTCCAGATGATCGCGATCGGCGGCGCCATCGGCACCGGCCTGTTCTACGGCTCCAGCACCGGCATCGCCGCCATCGGGCCCAGCCTGATCGCCTGCTACGCGGGCGCCGGCATCGTCATCTTCTTCATCATGCGGGCCCTCGGCGAGCTCCTCACCTACCGTCCCACCTCCGGCAGCTTCGCCGACTACGCCCGCGAGTTCTTCGGGCCGTTCGCGGGCTTCGCCACGGGCTGGTCGTACTGGGCCCTGTGGGTCACCGCCTGCATGTCCGAGGTCACCGTCGCGGGCGCCTACATCAACTTCTGGTGGCCGTCGGTCCCGGTCTGGTCCACCGCCGCGGCCGCCCTCGTGGTGCTGTTCGTCGCCAACCTCGTCTCCGTCAAGATCTTCGGCGAGCTGGAGTTCTGGTTCTCCACGATCAAGGTCACCGCGATCATCGCGATGATCGTCATCGGTGTCGGCATCCTGACCTTCGGCTTCTCCTCCGCAGGCGACACCGCCTCCGTCACCCACCTGTGGGCCGACGGCGGCTTCGCCCCCAGTGGCGCCTGGCAGGCCATGCTCGCCATGCAGGGCGTGATCTTCGCCTACCTCGGCGTCGAACTCGTCGGCATCACCGCCGGCGAGGCGGAGAACCCCAAGCAGACCCTGCGCAAGGCGATCAACACCCTCCCGGTCCGCATCGGCGTCTTCTACGTCGGCACGCTGATCGTCCTGCTGTCGGTCTTCTCCTGGACCAGGTACACCCCGGGCGTCAGCCCCTTCGTCCAGGTCTTCGTCCAGGTCGGCATCCCCGGCGCCGCGGGCATCATGAACTTCGTGGTCCTCACCGCCGCCCTGTCCTCCTGCAACTCCGGCATCTACTCCACCGGCCGCATGCTGCGCGGCCTGGCCGTCAACGGCGAGGCCCCCAAGGCCGTGGCGAAACTCAGCGACCGGCAACTCCCGCTGCCCGCCCTGGTCATGTCCACCCTCGTCATGGGCATCGGCGTGATCGTCAACGTCGTCTCCCCGGGCAAGGCGTTCGTCTACATCACCTCCGTCGCGACCTGCGCCGGCCTGTGGACCTGGATCATGATCCTCGCCGCGCACCTGCGCTACCGCGCCAGGGTCCGCGCCGGCCTGCTGCCCCCCTCCGACTTCCGCATGCCGGGCGCACCGGTCACCAACTGGATCGCCATCGTGGCGCTGCTGTCCGTCGTCGTCCTGATGGCGACCGACGCCGACACCCGCCTCGGCCTGTACGTGTGGCTCGTCTGGTCCGCCGTGCTCTGCACCGGCTACCTGGTCCTCAGGCGCCGCGCCCCCGGCGACGCCGCCGCGGCCCCCGCCCGGGGATAGCCCCGGGGGACCCCGTCCGAGCCGGCGGCCGCCGTACACCCCCGTACGGCGGCCGCCGCCCTCGCAACGGGGCCCGAACGCGCACCCCTTTATCCTGACGACCATGCTGACCATCACCCGTGCCCTGCACGACGCACTCGTCGCCCACGCGCGCGCCGACCACCCGGACGAGGCCTGCGGAGTGATCGCGGGACCGGCCGGCGCCGGCCGGCCCGAACGGCACATCCCGATGCTCAACGCGGCCCGCTCACCCACGTTCTACGAGTTCGACTCCACCGACCTGCTGAGGCTCTACCGCGAACTCGACGACCGCGACGAGGAGCCGGTGGTCATCTACCACTCCCACACCGCCACCGAGGCCTACCCCTCGCGCACCGACATCTCCTACGCCAACGAGCCCGGCGCCCACTACGTGCTGGTCTCCACCGCCGACACCGACGACGCCGGCCCCTTCCAGTTCCGCTCGTTCCGCATCCTGGACGGCGAGGTCACCGAGGAGCCCGTCGAGATCGTCGACTCCTACATCTGAGACGTCACGGTCCGTATCGTGGGACGCCCATCTCTGGAGCCCCGGGGGAATCGATACGATGACCCCATGGTTTCCCTCGACGTGAGCAACAAGGCGCCGGGCACGCTGCTCGTGGCGCGGCTGCACGTCGACCTGTGCCGCCTCGCCAGCGCGGCATGTCCGTGCGCCTGAGCACCGCCAGCCCGCGCATCCCCGCCTTCCCGCCGTACTCACGCACCCCTTGGAGCCGACGCATGGCCATCGAGGTCCGCATCCCGACCATCCTCCGCACCTACACCGGCGGCGCCAAGGCCGTCGAAGGCAGCGGCAGCACCCTCGACGAACTCCTCGCCGACCTCGACACCCGTCACGCCGGCATCCGCGAGCGGATCGTCGACGCGGGCGAACTGCGGCGCTTCGTGAACGTCTACCTCAACGACGAGGACGTCCGCTTCCTCGACGGCATCGCCACCAAGCTCACCGACGGCGACAGCGTCACCATCCTCCCGGCCGTCGCGGGCGGCAGCGGCCTGCCGGCCGACCGCGTCGGCGGGCGCTGATGCGGTACGACAGCCCGCTGGCAGCCGTCGGCAACACCCCGCTGGTACGGCTGCCGCGCCTGTCCCCCTCCGCCGAGGTCTCCGTCTGGGCCAAGCTGGAGGACCGCAACCCCACCGGCTCCGTCAAGGACCGCCCGGCCCTGCACATGATCGAGCAGGCCGAGCGCGCCGGGCGCCTCACCCCCGGCTGCACCATCCTGGAACCCACCTCCGGCAACACCGGCATCTCCCTCGCCATGGCGGCCAGGCTCAAGGGCTACCGCATGGTCTGCGTCATGCCCGAGAACACCTCGTCCGAGCGGCGCGAGCTGCTCACGATGTGGGGCGCCGAGATCATCCCCTCCCCGGCCGCGGGCGGCTCCAACACCGCCGTACGCGTCGCCAAGGAACTCGCCGCCGAGCACCCCGACTGGGTGATGCTCTACCAGTACGGCAACCAGGACAACGCCGGCGCCCACTACGCCGGCACCGGTCCCGAGATCCTCGCCGACCTCCCCTCCGTCACCCACTTCGTCGCCGGACTCGGCACCACCGGCACCCTCATGGGCGTCGGCCGCTACCTGCGCGAGAAGGTACCCGGCGTGCGGATCGTCGCCGCCGAGCCCCGCTACGACGACCTCGTCTACGGACTGCGCAACCTCGACGAGGGCTTCATCCCCGAGCTCTACGACGAGTCCGTCCTCACCACCCGCTTCTCCGTCGGCTCCGAGGACGCCGTCCGCCGCACCCGCGAACTGCTCCAGCAGGAGGGCATCTTCGCGGGCGTCTCCACCGGAGCCGTCCTGCACGCCGCCCTCGGCGTGGCCCGCAAGGCCGAACGCGCCGGAGAACACGCCGACATCGTGTTCGTCGTCGCCGACGGCGGCTGGAAGTACCTGTCGACCGGCATCTACACCGCCGAGTCGACCGAGGCGGCCGTCGCCGCCCTGCACGGCCAGCTCTGGGCCTGACCCTCCCTCCACGGCGCCCTCGACCCGTCGGACTTCCGGCGACGAGGGCGCCGTACTGGTGATTCCGCCCACAACGGGGCTCCGCGGAGGAGCAGGCGCACGCCGTGCGCCTTACGCTCAAGGCACATGGCGGGTCGCTCCCGCCCCTCCCCCCTCCCCCTGCGGAGCGGGGGCGTCGTGGCGCGCCACCGCAAGACCCCCGGAACAATCCACGGAGGTTTCTGCACATGAAGCTCACCGTCGTCGGCTGCTCGGGTTCGTTCCCGTCCGCGGAATCGGCCTGCTCGAGCTACCTCATCGAGGCCGACGGCTTCAGGCTGCTCCTCGACATGGGCAACGGTGCCCTCGGCGAGCTGCAGCGCCACTGCGGTCTCTACGACCTCGACGCCATTCTGCTCAGCCATCTGCACGCCGACCACTGCATCGACATGTGCGTGTACTTCGTCGCCCGCTACTACCGGCACGAGGGCGGTCCCGCCCACGCCATCCCCGTCTACGGGCCCGAGGGCACCGAGCGGCGGCTGGCCGGCGCGTACGGGGACGTGCCCGACGAGAAGTGCATGAGCGAGGTCTTCGACTTCCGCACCCTCGAACCCGGCACCTTCCGCCTCGGCCCCTTCACCATCACGGCGGACGTCGTCAGCCACCCCGTCGAGGCGTACGGCTTCCGTGTCGAGCACGCCGGTCGCGCCATCACCTATTCGGGTGACACCGGTCCCTGCGACGCGCTGCAGACCCTCACCGAGGGCACCGACCTCTTCCTGTGCGAGTCCTCCTTCACGTACGGCAAGGAGGACATCCCCGATCTGCACCTCAACGGCCGCGAGGCCGGCCAGTACGCGGACCGGGCGGGCGCCGGGCGCCTGGTGCTCACCCACATCCCGCCGTGGACCGACCCGCGGATCGCCCTCGAACACGCCCGCGAGGTCTACGACGGCCCGGTCGAGGTGGCGAAGGCCGGCGCGGTCTACGAGGTCTGAGCGTCCCGCTCCCACGCCCTCCCCGAGCAGCACGAAGCCCCCGGAACCAGACGGTTCCGGGGGCTTCGACGTGTGCGGCGCCCGGCGCTACGCCTTGATGAGATCCTCGATCTCCTCCTCGGGCTCGCGGCCCGGGGTGGGGAGGTTGAACCTGGTGATCGCGAAGCGGAAGACCACGTAGTAGACGGCCGCGAACACCAGGCCGATAGGGATGATCAGCCATGGCTTGGTCGACAAGTTCCAGTTGAGCAGGTAGTCGATGGCACCGGCCGAGAACGTGAAGCCCGTGTGCACCCCGAAGGCCCAGGTCACGGCCATGGAGACCGCCGTGAGGACCGCGTGGATCGCGTACAGCAGCGGAGCGATGAACATGAAGGAGAACTCGATCGGCTCGGTCACACCGGTCACGAAGGAGGTCAGCGCCAGCGAGAGCATCATGCCCATGACGGCCTTGCGGCGCTCCGGGCGGGCCGTGTGCGCGATGGCCAGGGCGGCGGCCGGGAGGCCAAACATCATGATCGGGAAGAAGCCGGTCATGAACTGTCCGGCGTGAGGGTCGCCGGCGAAGAAGCGGGTCAGGTCGCCGTGGACGACGGTGCCCGCGGAGTTGGTGAAGTCACCCAGCTGGAACCAGGCCACCGAGTTCACGAACTGGTGCATGCCGACGGGGATCAGGCCACGGTTGATCAGGCCGAACAGCGCAGCGCCGAAGGAGCCGAGATCGGTCATCCACTCGCCGAAGCTGCTGATGCCCTCACCGATGGGCTCCCACACCAGACCGAAGAAGACGCCGACCAGGACGCCGACGAACGCCATGATGATCGGCACCAGCCGGCGGCCGTTGAAGAAGCCGAGCCAGTCCACCAGCCGCTTGCGGTGGTAGCGCTGCCACAGGACGGCGGACAGCAGGCCCATGATGATGCCGCCGAGGACGCCGGGATTGTTGTAGGTGGCCGCTACGTCGGCGCCTGCCTGAACCTTGGCCTCGGTGACCGGGAAGGCCTTGAGCACGTTGCTGTAGACCAGGAAGCCGACCACCGCGGCGAGCGCGGTCGAACCGTCGGCCTTCTTGGCGAAGCCGATCGCGACGCCGATGCAGAACAGCAGCGGCAGGTTGTCGAACACGGCACCGCCGGCGGTCGCGAACACCGACGCGACCTTGTCCCAGCCGAGACCGTCCGCGCCGAACACGTCGGGCTGGCCGAGACGGAGCAGAATGCCCGCCGCCGGCAGGACGGCGATCGGCAGCTGCAGGCTGCGGCCGACCTTCTGCAGGCCCTGGAAAAGGCCGGAGCCCCGCTTCTTCGCTGCGGGGGCCGCCGACGCGGTGGCGGTTGTCATGGGGGGGGTCCTCCTGGTCTAAACCACCGAGTGGTGTAGACCAGTATTAACACGTAAGCAACGCGTCAAGGAAAGCCTCCTCCGATGTGGTCTAGACCACAATCCCGAGCGTGGCCCCCCGGCTACGGCTTGACGTTGTCCCGTTCCATCCCCTCCGCGACCTCCTCCGGCTCACGCCCCGGCGTCGCCAGGTCGAACCTGGTGATCACGAAGCGGAACAGCGCGTAGTACACCGCCGCGAAGACCAGCCCGATGGGGGCGATCAGCCACGGCTTCGTCGCCAGGTTCCAGTTGATGACGTAGTCGATCAGCCCCGCCGAGAACGTGAACCCGTCGTGCACGCCCAGGCCCCACGTCACCGCCATGGACACCCCGGTCAGCACCGCGTGGATCGCGTACAGCGCCGGCGCGATGAAGAGGAACGAGTACTCGATCGGCTCGGTGATGCCCGTCACGAACGAGGTCAGCGCCACCGACAGCATCAGCCCCCCGACCTCCTTGCGGCGGGACGGGCGCGCGCAGTGCGTGATGGCGAGGGCCGCGGCCGGCAGGGCGAACATCATGATCGGGAAGAACCCCGAGGTGAACTGCCCGGCCGTCGGGTCACCCTGCAGGAAGCGGTTGATGTCCCCGTGCACCACCGTCCCGTCCGGCTTGGTGAAACTGCCGAACTGGAACCACACGAAGACATTGAGGAACTGGTGCAGCCCCACCGTCAGCAGCGCCCGGTTCGCCACCCCGAAGATCCCCGCCCCGTACGAGCCGAGGTCCGTGAGCCACTGGCTGAACGCGGTGAGCCCGGCGCCGACCGGCGGCCAGACGAACACGCACAGCACCGCGAAGACGATCGCGACGAACGCCATGACGATCGGCACGAGCCGGCGCCCGTTGAAGAAGCCCAGCCAGTCCACCAGCTTCGTGCGGTGGTAGCGCTGCCAGAAGAAGGCGGTCAGCAGCCCGATCACGATCCCGCCGAACACCCCCGGGTTCTGGTACGCCGCGGGCGCCGCCTCCGCCGGCGTCCCCGGCGGGATGCACGCCCCGCTGATGGTGCTCGTCGCCAGGAAGACCGTCCCCTTCGGGCAGTCCTGCGGGAACTGGTGCAGCACCCCGTAGTAGACGAGGAAACCCGCGACCGCGGCCAGCGCCGTCGAGCCGTCGGCCTTCTTCGCCATGCCGATCGCGACACCCACCGCGAACAGCAGCGGCAGCCCCAGCGAACCGTCCAGCAGGGCGCCGCCCGCGCCGTCGAAGACATCGGCCACCGCGTTCCAGCCCAGGCCCTGGGGGCCGAAGACGTCGTCCTGGCCCAGCCGGTTCAAGATGCCCGCCGCCGGCAGCACCGCGATCGGCAACTGCAGACTGCGCCCCATCTTCTGCAGCCCCTGGAACAGCACGGAACCCCGTGTCCGGCTCGGACGCGGGGCGGCCGCGGCAGCGTCCGAACCCATGGGAGCACCTCCCGGCAGGTAATGTGGTGTAGACCAGTTGCGGCGCGGCTGGGACACTCATGCATCCCCGCGAAACCGGTCCACCACTGCATTACGGTGTGAAATCGGACCGAACGGCCGAGACCAACCAGGAGTACAGATGGCCAGCAAGGCAGAGAAGATCGTCGCCGGGCTCGGCGGGCTCGACAACATCGAAGAGGTCGAGGGCTGCATCACCCGTCTCCGCACCGAGGTCAAGGACGCCTCGCTCGTCGACGAGGCCGCGCTCAAGGCCGCCGGAGCCCACGGCGTCGTCAAGATGGGCACCGCCATCCAGGTCGTCATCGGCACCGACGCCGACCCCATCGCCGCCGACATCGAGGACATGATGTGACCCGGCACTGACCGCCGGACCACCCCCCCACCTCACCCGCAAGGGGCCCGTTCCCGAACCGGCACGGGCCCCGGGCCGCGCTACGACTAGGCTCGACGCCATGTCTCGTATCGACGGCCGCACCCCCGAAGAGCTCCGCCCCGTCACCATCCAGCGCGGCTGGAGCAAGCACGCCGAAGGATCCGTCCTCGTCTCCTTCGGCGACACCAAAGTCCTCTGCACCGCCTCCGTCACCGAGGGCGTCCCCCGCTGGCGCAAGGGCAGTGGCGAAGGCTGGGTCACCGCCGAGTACGCCATGCTGCCCCGCTCCACCAACACCCGCGGCGACCGCGAGTCCGTCCGCGGCAAGATCGGCGGCCGCACCCACGAGATCAGCCGCCTCATCGGCCGCTCCCTGCGCGCCGTCATCGACTACAAGGCGCTCGGCGAGAACACCGTCGTCCTCGACTGCGACGTCCTCCAGGCCGACGGCGGCACCCGCACCGCCGCCATCACCGGCGCCTACGTCGCCCTCGCCGACGCCGTCACCTGGATGCACGGCCGCAAACTCGTCCGCGCCAAGGCCCAGCCCCTCAACGGCACCGTCAGCGCCGTCAGCGTCGGCATCATCGACGGCATCCCCATGCTCGACCTCTGCTACGAGGAGGACGTCCGCGCGGAGACCGACATGAACGTCGTCTGCACCGGCGACGGCCGCTTCGTCGAGGTCCAGGGCACCGCCGAGGGCCAGCCCTTCGACCGCAAGGAACTCAACAACCTCCTCGACCTCGCCGTCGCCGGCTGCGCCGAACTCGACGCACTCCAACGCGCCGCCCTCGTCGAACTCGAACAGATCGCCAAGGGCTGACAAAGAAAAGGTCTGCAAAGCGCAACTTCAGGACGGCGCGGTGCGTAAGTAAAGGTATGCACCCACGCACCCGCCGTCTCGCGGCGCTCGCCATCGCGGCCGCCCTCGGCACCACCGCCCTCATCGGCTGCAGCGCCGTCGACGCCGTCGACAAAGCCCTCGACTGCGCCAACGTCGCAGCCCAGGTCGCCACCGACGTCCAGAACCTGCAGAACGCCGTCAGCAACGCCGGCAACAGCCCACAGGACGCCGCCAACGCCCTCGACCAGATCGCCGACCACCTCGCGGACCTCGGCGACAAGACCGGCAACGCCGACGTCAACACCGCCGTCGACAACCTCCAACAGGCCGTCGAGAACGCACAGAAGGCCGCCGAGAACGGCGACGTCCCCGACATCACCCCCGTCGCCGACGCCGCATCCGAACTCTCCAAGGTCTGCACCCCCGGCTGACGGGATAATCGGACCATGCCGCACACCCGCCTGGTCCTCGCCACCCGCAACGCCCACAAGGTCGCCGAACTCCACGCCATCCTGAACGACGCCGGACTCGGCGTGGAGCTCGTCGGCGCCGGCGCCTACCCCGAAATCCCCGACATCCGCGAGACCGGCGTCACCTTCGCCGAGAACGCCCTCCTCAAGGCCCACGCCCTCGCCCAGGCCACCGGCCTCCCCGCCGTCGCCGACGACTCCGGCCTCTGCGTCGACATCCTCGGCGGCGCCCCCGGCATCTTCTCCGCCCGCTGGGCCGGCAAGCACGGCGACGACCGCGCCAACCTCGAACTCCTCCTCGCCCAGCTCTCCGACATCGACACCCCGCACCGCGCCGCCCACTTCATGTGCGCCGCCGCCCTCGCCCTCCCCGACGGCACCGAACGCGTCGTCGAGGGCCGCCTCCTGGGCACACTGCGCTTCGAACCGCACGGCACGAACGGCTTCGGCTACGACCCGATCCTCCAGCCGCTGGGGGAGTCCCGGACCTGCGCCGAACTCACCGCGGAGGAGAAGAACGCCATCAGCCACCGCGGCCAGGCATTCCGGGCGCTGGTGCCGGTGGTGCGGGAACTGGTGGGATGAGTGCGTGAGGACGTGGCCTGCGCATCCAATCCTTGGATTCGCAGGCCACGAGTGGTGCGGCGGAAGGGATTCGAACCCTCAAGCCCGATCAAGGGCCACAGATCCTAAGTCTGCCGCGTCGCCGTTGCGCCACCGCCGCTAGCCGCCACCCATGGTAACGGGTGGCGGCTGCGGGAACGCATACGGTTTACCGGGTCGGTGGGCGCCTGCCTCCCCGGCACCATGTGTCGGTGACGGCATGGCAGTTCGGGCAGAGCAGACGTAGGTTCTCCGCCCGGTCGTCCAACCGGTCGCCGTTGATGTGATCCACTTCCAACGTCAACGGCCTGCCGTGCCAGCTTTCGCCGGTGCCGCACTGTGCGCACTGGGAGGGTGTGCCGATTTCGGCGAGGGCCCTCCGCAGCAATACGGCTTTGGTGCGGTAGCCGTCGGTGCGTGCGACCAGGATGGCGGCCGCGGGCTTCCTGGCGTTGGGTCCGTTCCTGTTGCCGTGTGCCTGTCCCAGGAAGTGGTGGGTGTCCAGACCGTCCGCGGCCAGCCATGCGCGGAGCATGGCGCGCGTGCGGGTGTTGTCCGGTCTATCGAGCCGGCGGAGGGTTTCGGCCACGGAGACGGAATGTGCCACTGCCGCGCGGAGTTCCTCGTGCGTGGGGCGGGGGCGCTTGCGGCCCCTGCCGGAAGAGGGCCTGTGGAAGTGGGAGACGTCGATGCCGAAGTCCCCGAACCGCTTCTCCAGGTAGGGGTGCAGCTTTCCGTAGGGGGTCCTGCCGAGGAACGCCACGACTTCCCTCATGGAGTGGCATCTTTCAGCAGCCGCCTCGAGCAGTTCGCGCGTGTACGGGGCCCCGGCGCTCACCGGACCACGCCCCGGTCGCGTCGTTTGCCTCGGCCCCGGTAGGTGTCGGTCGTCGCGTGACAGTTGGGGCAGAGCAGGCGGAGATTGGCCAGGCGGTTGTCCCGCCAGTTGCCGTCCAGGTGGTCGACCTCCAGGGACAGCGGGCGACCGCACCACATGGGATCGGTTCCGCAGAGGGCGCAGCGCTCCGCGATGCCGCGGGCCAGCATCGCCCGCTTGAGCCGGTCGCTGTGCACGCGACGGGCCGTGTCCGTCTCTTGTTTGACCAGGATCTCCTTATGTGTCCGTCGACCGGGGCCACGAGGCCGGGTCGCGAAGTGCGAGGTGTCGATGCCGAATCCGCGAATGCGACGGCTGATGTGCGTGTGCTGTCCGCCGACGGCCTCCACGCCGAGGCGGCGCAGCACTTCGTACATGTTGGCCGATGCGGCGACTGCTTCGGCGAGGAGCTCACGGGTCCAGCGACCGCCCTCGCGTTCGAAGTGCGAGGTGTCCACGCCCATGCGTCTCATCCGCTCCCGCAGGTAACAGCGCGTCGGACTCCTGGGGTCAACGCCCAGTTTCGTCAGCATCTCCGACAGCGTCCGTGACGACGCCGCCGTCTCCGTCAGCAGTTCACGGGTGTAGGGGCTTGCGGGCATTGATATCCCCTCATGCGATCGCGTGTTGCACTTTCGCACGTTTTAACGACCCGCTTGTACGACGGTTACGCCGACCGGGATACGCCGAAGGGCGCCCGGCGTGTCGCGCCGGGCGCCCTTCGGCGTGAGCGGAGGAGGCTACGCGTCCTTGAGGGCCTGGCGCTGGTGGCCGAGGCCGTCGATCTCGAGCTCGACGACGTCGCCGGCCCGGAGGTAGGGCTTGGGCTCGGGGCGGCCGAGGGCGACGCCGGCCGGGGTGCCGGTGTTGATGACGTCGCCGGGGTAGAGGGTCATGAACTGGCTGACGTAGCGGACGACTTCGGCGACCGGGAAGATCTGCTCGGCCGTGGTGCCGTCCTGCTTGAGGTCGCCGTTGACCCACAGCCGCAGGCCCAGCGCCTGGGGGTCGGGGATCTCGTCGGCGGTGACCAGCCAGGGGCCGAGGGGGTTGAAGGTCTCACAGTTCTTGCCCTTGTCCCACTGGCCGCCGCGCTCGATCTGGAAGGCGCGTTCGGACACGTCGTGGGAGACGGCGTAGCCGGCCACGGCGGCGAGGGCCTCGGCCTCGTCGGCGGCGTAGCGCAGTTCGCGGCCGATGACGACGGCGAGTTCGACCTCCCAGTCGGTCTTGAGGCTGCCGCGGGGGACGAGGACGGTGTCGTCGGGGCCGACGACGGTGTCGGGGGCCTTCATGAAGAGGATGGGCTCTTCGGGGACGGCGGCGCCGGTCTCGCGGGCGTGGTCGTGGTAGTTGAGGCCGATGCAGACGATCTTGCCGATGCGGCCGAGCGGGGGGCCGACGCGCAGGTCCGCGGGGTCGAGGGCGGGGAGGGTGCCGTCGGCGGCCGCGGTGCGGATGCGGGTGAGGGCGTCCGTGTCGGCGAGCAGGGGGCCGTCGATGTCGGGGGTGAGGGCGGACAGGTCGCGCAGGGTGCCGTCCTGGTCGAGCAGGGCCGGGCGTTCGGCTCCGGCGTGGCCGACTCGCAGCAGCTTCACAAGACTCTCCGGGTGTGGTCGGGGGTGGCGGTGGTCAGGGCCTTGGCCGTGTGGGGCGTCATGTCCGATGGGGGCGGTCATCGGAGGTCTTGGCTGATCCTCCAGCGGCGGGGGTGGCGTCCGCAACCCCTTGACCATGGTGTGGACGGTGGAGCCAGGCGCGTTCGGCGGCGGTCCAGGCGGTGGAGGTGGCGATGTAGAGCCCGGCGGCCGGGGGGACGAGCGCGGCGGTGACGAGGGTGCCGAAGGAGAGCAGGGGGAGGTGCTTGGCGAGGCCTTCGGCCTCGGGGGCGGCCTTGCGGGCGCGGCGGTAGGTCCAGCAGGCGACGGCGGCGACCGCGACGAGGACGGCGGCGTGCAGGGCGCCGGCCTCGGTGGCGGCGATCCGGGCGGTGGAGGAGGCGTGGTAGAGCACGAAGAAGGCGGGGAGTTGCAGGAGGGTCGGCAGGATGCCGGCGAAGGGGGAGGAGTCTTCCCGGGTGTGGAGGGCGGTGAGGGCGCGCTGGAGTTCCCGGGGGTCGTGCGCGTGCTTGCGGCGCAGTTCGGCGACGCGTGGGGCGAGGGCGGCGCGGGCCTTCTCGCCGCGGGCGGCGGCGCGGGCGAGGGGGTGGAGGGCGAGGCGTACGAGGAGGGTGACGAGGACGATCGCGGCGGCGGGTGCCGCGGCGTGTCCGGTGAGGGGGGTGAGGGCGTGGGTGAGGCGGAGCAGGGCGTGCGTGAACACGGACATGGGGGTGGGACCCTCCGCGGGTGTCGTCGTGCCGGTCGGAATGGGCGCGGCGTGACGGGGCGCGGTGGGGCAGCGGATGCCGTGGTGCGGTGGCGGTGGTGTTGCCCCTAGGCGGCCGTCGGGAAGGGGCGGCCGGGGGCCCTGGGGCGTGGGCGGCCGGAGGCGTCGGGGTCGCGCTGGGGGAGGAAGGCGGTGCGGTGTTCGCGGTCGCGCAGCGCGGTGCGGACGCGTCCGCGGGGTACGGGGGCCGCGGTGGCCGAGAGGCGGAGGGCGCTGCCGAGCAGGAGGGCGACGGCGGCGGTGGTCGCGGCGGCGGCGACGGTGGCGGTGAGGCCGGTGTGGGTGAGCAGGAGGCCGGTGAGCAGGAGCAGGAGTGCGCTGCCGTGCAGGCGTGCGGCTGCGGCGGTGCTGCGGATCACTCGGGCTGCTCCTTTCGTTCGTTCCGCTGGGGATGACGTACGGGGGGTCAGCGTGGTTCCGCGGCGGCGAGTCCGCCCCGGACGACGAGGCGGTGGGTGGAGGTGAGTTCGGGGGTGCAGGTGGTGAGGGTGATGTAGTGGCCGGGGCAGGTCAAGTGGCGGCGGGGGTGGACGGTGCTGTGGGGGACCGGGGGCGGTGGTGCGGGGGATGGTCTGCCGGACGGCGTAGGTGTGGCGCGTGGTGGCCGTTTCGACGACGAGGGTGTCGCCGCCGGGTCGGAGGCGGTCGATGCGGCGGAAGGGTTCGCCGTGGGTGTTGCGGTGGCCGGCGAGGGCGAAGTCGCCGGGTCGTCCGGGCTGGGCGGTGTTCGGGTGGTGGCCGGCGTATCCGTGGTCGAGGACCTTGGTGCGGTTGATGCCCTCGGCGATGGGGGCGGTGACGCCGATGCGGGGATGCGGAGGACGGCGTAGGCCTGGGAGAGCCGCTTGGTGCCGGTGCCGGTGCGGGTGCGGGTGCCGGTGCGGGTGCGGCCGGTGGTGCGGGTGTGGTTGGCGGGGGCGGCGCGGCTGCCGGCCACGGATTGGTCCGATGTCTCTGGGGTGGGGTGGCGGGGGTGCCGGCGCGGCCCCATCGGCGTTCCAGGGTGGTCACGCGGTCCACGAGCAGCAGCAGGACGGCGCCGAGGGTGAGGGCGGCTTCGCCGGCGCCCCACGGCGCGCGTCCGTGCCGGCGTGGCGGGGGCGCGGCGTGGCGGGGGTGGAGGTGGGGGTGGGGGCGGGCATGCCGGCACGGTAGATGACGCAGCGTCAGATCCCCGGGCTCGCGGCCCCGCCCGCATCGCGCCTCGGCCCCGCTACCCCGCGAAGAGCCGGGACACGGAGTAGATGACCAGACCCGCCAGGGCGCCGACGACGGTGCCGTTGATCCGGATGAACTGCAGGTCGCGTCCGACGTTGGCCTCGATCTTGCGGGTGGTCTGCTCCGGGTCCCAGCCGGCGATGGTGTCGGTGATCAGCGCGGTGATCTCGTCCCGGTAGGTGGTGACCACATAGACGGCGGCGTCCTCCAGCCAGCCGTCGATCTTGGCGGTCAGCCGGGGGTCCTCCGTCATCCGCGCGCCCAGGGACAGCAGTGAGGCCCGGGCACGCAGCCGCAGTTCGCTGCGTTCGTCCTCGGCCGCGGCGACGATCATGCCGCGGACCGATCCCCACGCGGACTCGATGAGGTCCTGGACCTCGTTGCGGGCGATCAGGTCCTTCTTGAGCCGCTCGACGCGGGCACGGGTGTCGGGGTCGGACTGCAGCTCGTCGGCGAAGTCGGCCAGGAAGCGGTCGATCGCCTCGCGGGCGGGGTGCTCCGGCATGTCCCGCATCTCCGCGGTGAAGCGCACGAGTTCCTTGTAGACGCGTTCGCCGACCCGGCGGTCCACGAAGCGCGGGGTCCAGCCGGGGGCGCCGCCCTGGACGGCGTGCATCACCGAGTCGGAGTGCTCGACCAGCCAGTCGTGGGCGCGGATGCAGACCAGGTCGACCACCCGCCGGTGCCCGCCGTCGGCGACGACGCGCTCCAGCATCTTCCCTATGCCGGGGGCGATCTCCTGGGCGTCGGCGCGCCGGGTGATGGCCTCGCCGACCACTGCCTGGACGTCCGAGTCGCGCAGCACGGTCAGGGCGCCGCGCAGCGCCGCGGCGCCCTGTTCGGTGACGCGGTCGGCGTGCTCGGGGTGTTCCAGCCAGGTGCCGAGGCGCCGGGCGATGCCGACCTTGCGCAGCCGGGTGCGGACGACCTGCGGGGACAGGAAGTTCTCGCCGACGAAGTCGCCGAGGGTGCGGCCGAGCGCGTCCTTCTTCGTGGGGATGATCGCGGTGTGCGGGATGGGCAGGCCGAGGGGCCTGCGGAAGAGCGCGGTCACCGCGAACCAGTCGGCGAGCGCGCCGACCATGCCCGCCTCGGCGGCCGCCGCTACATAGCCGGACCACGCGCCGGCCCCCGCCGACTCGGCCCATCTGGCCAGCGCGTAGAGCGCGGTGGCCACCAGCAGCAGGCCGGTGGCGATCACCTTCATACGTCGTACGCCGCGCCGCCGGCCCTCGTCGGCGGGGCTGTACGAGAACGCCGGAGTCGGGTCTTGGTCCGATCCGGTCACCGGAGCCGTTTTCATCCGCCGCATCCACTCCTTCCGCGTATCGTCCACACCACACTCTTCGAGTGGAACGAACAACGAGTTCCCGGCGTCCGACAATGCAGACGGGCAGGCCCGACGCCTCCATGGGATCATGGCGGCAGCGGATCGCGCCGGTTTCCCGCCCTTTGATCCCAGGAGTGAAGCACCGCATGGCCAGATCGACGGGTTATGCACTGCTCGCCGGAATTGTCGCGCTGGCCGCGGTCATCTCCGCCGCGATGCTCGTCACCGCCGGCCGTACCGACGCCTCCGGCCGCTCCGGCGGGCCCCTCGCGGCGGCCGGAATGCCCGGCGTACCCAACCAGGCGGCGCCCGCGGCGTCCGGTTCGTGGGTGGGCACCTGGTCGACGTCCCCGGTGGGCGGCGAGCCGAACGTGCCGGACGGCTACGCGGGGTGGTCGATCCGCAACGTGGTGCACACCAGTGTCGGCGGCACCTCGGCGCGCATCCACCTCTCCAACCTCTTCGGCCGCACCCCGCTGCAGATCGGCCGGGCGACGGTCGCCGTCGCGGCGGCCCCGGGGTCGCCGGCGGCGGCGCGCGGCACGATGCGGTCGCTGACCTTCGGCGGGCGGACGCAGGTGCGGGTCCCGGCGGGTGGCAGCGTCGTCAGCGATCCCGTGCGCCTGGCCGTTCCGCAGACGGCGGACCTGCTGGTGACGACGTACACCCCGCAGGTCTCGGGCCCGGTGACGTACCACCCGCGGGCGCAGCAGACCTCGTTCATGGCGTTCGGCGAGCGCGCCGCGCGCACCGACGGCGCCGCGTACACCACGCGGACCCCGTACTGGCGTTACGTCACGGGCGTGGACGTCTTCACGCGGCAGGCGGCCGGGTCGGTGGTGCTGTTCGGCGACTCGATCACCGACGGCATCACGTCCACCCCGGGCGCGAACCACCGCTGGCCGGACCGTCTGGCGACGCGGCTGCGCGGTTCCGGGGACCGGGGGCTGCGGCTCGGCGTCCTCAACCAGGGGATCAGTGGCAACCGGGTGCTGCGCGGCGGCGAGAACGGCGGCAATCCCAGCGGCCTGAGCCGCCTCGAACGTGACGCGCTGTCCCAGACCGGTGTCCGTACGCTCGTCGTGGAGCTGGGCATCAACGACGTGCTGCGGCCGCCGCAGCGGACCGGCGCGCGGGAGATCGTCTCCGGGCTGCGGGAGATCGTGGCGCGCGGTCGCGAGCGCGGGCTGCGGGTGCTGGGCGCCACGCTGGCCCCGTGCGGGGGCCACGCCGGATACAACGCGCACACCGAGGCGGTGCGGCAGCAGGTGAACGCCGCGATCCGGGCGGGCACGGTGTTCGACGAGGTGATCGACTTCGACCGGGCGCTGCGCGACCCGAACCGCCCCTCCGCGCTGCTGCCCGCCTACGACTCCGGCGACCACCTGCACCCCAGTGACGCCGGTTTCCTGCGCATGGCGGAGACTGTGCAGTTGTCGCTGCTCAAGGGCGGCGCGGCGGCCAAGGTGTGACGAGTACGGACGGACGGCGACACCCATGACGGACCACGCGGGCGGGCTGACCGGCTACGCCGAGCACTTCGGCGAGCCCGAGGGCTACCTGGACTTCGCCCGCTACGGTCCGCCCTCGCGGGACGTGCTGGACGCGACGGCGGCCGCCCTGGCGGCGTCGGCGGAGGCCGACCACACCACCGTCAACGACCTGATGCGGGCCGAGCCCCGGGCCCGGGCCGCGGCGGCACGGCTGGCGGGCACGGACACCGGGCACGTGGCGCTGCTGCCCAACGCCTCCACCGGGATCTTCCACGCCGCCTTCGGCGTGCCCGGCGGCGCCGTCCTGGTGCCGTCGGCCGACTTCCCCGCCAACCACTACCCGTGGCGGCGTGCGGCCGCCCTGGGCCGGGCGGTGCCGCGCTGGCTGGACGGCGCGCCGACCCCGGACGCGGTGCGCGGGGCGCTGACGGACGAGGTGGTGGCGGTCTCGGTCAGCGCCGTGGACTTCCGCACCGGCTACCGGGCCGATCTGGCGGCGCTGCGCGAGGTGATCGGCGACCGGCTGCTCGTGGTGGACGCGATGCAGGCGTTCGGCGTCGTCGAGCTGCCGTGGCAGGCGGCGGACGTGGTCGTGGCGGGCGGCCAGAAGTGGCTGCGGGCCAGCTGGGCGACCGGTTTCGCGGCGCTGTCGGACCGGGCCCTGGAGCGGCTTGAGCCCACGCTGACGGGGTGGACCGGGGTCGAGGACGTCGCCGTCTTCGACGACACCGAGCACCCGGTGGCGCCGGACGCGCTGCGCTGGAGCATCACCAATCTGAGCCCGGTGACGGCGGCGGCCTTCGCGGCGGCACTGGAACTGGTCGAGGGCGTCGGGGTCGCCGCGATCGAGGGGCATGTGGCACGCCGGGTCGACGAGCTGATCGAGGTGGTCCGCTCGGCCGGCGGGCAGGTGCTGTCCCCGGTGGCCCGTGCCGTGCGGGCGGGCATCGTGTCCTTCGCGGTGCCCGACGTGGACCCGGCCCAGGTCGCCAAGGCGCTGCACGAGCACGGGGTGACCCCGTCGGTGCGGGCGGACTCCGTGCGGCTGTCGGCGCACGCGTCGACCACGGCGGGCGCGGTCGAGCGGGTGCGCGCGGCGCTGGCCTCGCTGCGCTGACCCGCCGCGCGGGACCCCGCCCGGCCCGCCCCGGATTGCCGTGCGGCTCCGGCCGGGAACGCCCCGGTGCCGGGGGAGGCTCCTGCGGACGACCGGCGGCCGCCGCCGACGGCTGCCGTGCCCCGCAGGTCGCGGCACCCCGTCCCGTCGCCCCTTGCCGGCACGGGGTGCCCGGGCGCCGCCTGGAGGAGCAGGCGAGCCTGCCGGGCCCGCGACGATCGTGGCCGCGGGCAGCCGCCGGGGCTGCCCGCGGCCGGCGGCCTCAGGCGGGGGCGGCGCTGCTCGCCGCGTACATGCGGGCGATGACGTCCTCGATGGCGGGTTCGCGTACCGACAGGTCGACGACGCCGTGCCGCGCGGCGAGTTCGGCGACCAGCGGTGCCGCGCTGGCGGCAGCGGGGAAGGCGATCCACTGCCGGGGGCCTTCGACGCGTTCGCAGCGCGCGCCCGGCAGTTCCACCGGCGGCAGCTCCCGTTCGAAGTCGACGACGAGGGTGCGCTCGCTGTCGCCGGCGGCGTGCAGCCCGTCGAGGCCGCCGTCGTACACCAGGCGGCCGTGGTCGATGACCATGACGCGGCCGCACAACTGCTCGATGTCGGTGAGGTCGTGGGTGGTGAGCAGCACGGTGGTGCCCTGCTCGGTGTTGACGGTCCGCAGGAACGCGCGGACCTTCGCCTTGCTGACGACGTCCAGCCCGATGGTCGGCTCGTCGAGGTAGAGCACCTCGGGGTCGTGCAGCAGCGCCGCGGCGATGTCGCCGCGCATGCGCTGGCCGAGCGAGAGCTGCCGTACGGGGACGTCCAGGAGCGGCGCGAGGTCGAGCAGGCCGACGCAGCGGTCGAGGTTGCGGCGGAAGCGGGCGGCGTCGATGCGGTACATGCGGCGCACGAGTTCGTAGGAGTCGCGCAGCGGCAGGTCCCACCACAAGGTGGTGCGCTGGCCGAAGACGACGCCGATGCGGCGGGCGAGCCGGGTCCGTTCGCGGGACGGGTCGATGCCGGCGACGCGCAGGCGGCCGCCGCTGGGGGTGAGGATGCCGGTGAGCATCTTGACGGTGGTGGACTTGCCGGCGCCGTTGGGCCCGATGTAGCCGACCACCTGGCCGGCGGGGACGGTGAAGGAGATGCCGTCCACGGCGCGCACCTGCCGGCGCTCCCTGCGCAGCAGGCCGGTGCGGCGGCGTACGTCGAAGACCTTCTCGACGCGGTCGAGTTCGATGAGGGCGGTCATGTCGGGCATCAGCTCCCGGTGCTCCGGTACGAACGAAGGCCCGCCCGCCAGGCGGCGCCGGACAGGGCGCAGCAGGCGACGGCGACCAGGGGCGGGGTGAAGTCCACCCAGCCGGGCAGGCCCAGGGGGTCCTGGCGGCCCAGGATGCGCAGCGCGGGCAGCCAGTTGACGAAGGCGAGGGGCACCACGAAGGTGACGCCGCGCACGAGTTCCTTCGCGAACACCGACGGCGGGTACTGCAGCAGGGTGGCGCCGCCGTAGGTGAAGGAGTTCTGCACCTCCGAGGCGTCGCCGGCCCAGAACTGGAAGGCCGCGCCGGCGACGAAGACCGCGCCGAAGATCCCGGCGCCGCTGAGCAGCATCATCGGCAGCAGCACCAGGTCCAGGGCGGTCCAGTGCAGTTCCAGACGGGTCACCGACCAGCCCAGGACGAGCAGTCCCTGGACGATCCGGCCGATCCGGCGCAGCGCGAAGCGGTCGGCGGCGACCTGGGCGAGGACGGGCACGGGCCGTACCAGGAGGGTGTCGAGCGTGCCGTCCCGGACCCGGCCGCCGAGCCGTTCCATGCTGCCCAGGGCGAGGTCGGCGAGACCGAAGGCGGTGCCCGCGGTGCCGTAGAGGAAGGCGACCTCGGGAAGGGAGAAGCCGCCGAGCCGGTCGACCTGGGAGAACATCAGCAGGATCGCGAGGAAGTCCAGGCCGGTGGCGGCGAAGTTGACGGCCGCGCTCATCACGAACGACGCCCGGTACGCCAGGGCCGAGCGGGTCCACATCCACACGATCAGCCCGTAGGCGCGCAGTGCCTCAGCCACCCTGGACCACCACCTTGCGGGTGGCCGCGGACTGCAGCAGCCGTCCCGCGCCGAGCAGGAGGACCGCCCAGGTGGCCTGGAAGGCCAGGGCGGCGGCGAGGGCGCCGCCGGTGTGCCGGCCGAGCAGGATGTCGGCGGGCACCTGCAGCAGCGCCGACCAGGGCAGCAGCAGGGCGATCGAGGAGAGGCCGCCGGGGAAGGCGTTGAGGGGCAGCAGCATGCCGGAGAAGAAGAGGGTGGACAGGCCGGAGACGGCGACGATCCCGGTGCCGTCCATGAGCCAGAAGACGCTGAGGACGACGAGGTAGCGCAGGGCGAAGCTGACGAGGACGCCGAGGGCGACCGACAGCAGGAAGAACGCCCAGGTGGCGGGGGAGGCGGGGAGGGCGAGGTCGAAGGCGAGGGCGCCGCAGGCCATGGGCACCGCGCCGCGGGCGAGCAGCTGGTAGCCGGCCCGGCCGAGGTCGGCGGCGAGCCACCAGGCCTGCAGGTCGGCGGGGCGGTGCAGGTCGACTGCGATGTCGCCGCTGCGGACCCGCTCGATCAGTTCGTCCTGGAAGCCGCCGCCCATGAGGGAGGACGTCGCGAACAGCGCCTGGCCGATCCAGACGTACGTCAACGCCATGGACTGGTCGTAGCCCCCGAGGTGGGGCCGTTCGTGCCACAGGGCGATGTAGGTGTATGCGGTGATGAAGCCGAAGACGGTGTTGGTGAAGACGCCGGCCGCGGTGGCCACCCGGTACGTGGCGTGGCGCCGGAAGCCGCTCGCCGCCACGGTCGCGTACAGGCGCATGGTCCCTCCTTCCGGTGTGGGGAACGGGTTCGCCCGTCCGCGCGCAAGCGCCCGACCTTACTCGCGGTGACCGCCGTCTGCCACGGAGTTTTCACCCGGCGGGGTGGAGGGCGTCACGCTTTCGGCCTGTCACAGGCTTGTCACGGATGCACGGCGATGACCCATTTTGTCCTGATGGTGGGAAAGTGTCCGCCGGGTCGTACGGCACGATTGACCCAAGATGTTCCCGCCGCGGCACAACCCTCGGCGGCCGCGGAGGAGTCAGTACAGACATGAGCAGCAGCAACGCTTCCCCCGGCGGCTGGGAGAACCAGCCCTCCGGCAAGAAGCCGAAGCGCACCGGTGCCCGCAGGCTGATCCCGAGCTGGCGTGCGGTGCTCGGCGCGTTCCTGCTGGTCGTGCTGGCGTGCGCGGGGGCGTTCATCATCGGCTACCAGCTGGTCGACATCCCCAAGGCGAACGCGGGCGCGGTCGCGCAGAGCAACGTCTACCTGTACTCCGACGGCACCCAGCTGGTCCGCGACGGCGCGGTCAACCGCGAGAACGTGGGCCTGGACCAGGTGTCCGAGGTCGCCCAGCACGCCACCCTCGCCGCCGAGGACCGCAATTTCTACCACGAGTCCGCGGTCAGCCCGAAGGCGATGCTGCGCGCGGGGTGGAACACGGTCACCGGCAAGGGCAAGCAGTCCGGTTCGACCATCACCCAGCAGTACGTCAAGAACTACTACCTCAACCAGGAGCAGACGGCGGTCCGCAAGGCCAAGGAGTTCTTCATCGCGATCAAGCTGGACCGCGAGAAGACCAAGGAGGAGATCCTCGAGGGGTACCTCAACACCAGCTACTACGGCCGCAACGCCTACGGTGTCCAGGCCGCCGCCCAGGCCTACTTCGGCAAGGACGCCGACGAACTCGACGCCGCCGAGGGCGCGTACCTGGCGACCCTGCTCAACGCGCCCAGCGAGTACGACATCGTGGCCCACCCGCAGAACAAGGCCAAGGCGGAGGCCCGCTGGGACTACGTGCTGGACGGCATGGTCAAGGAGGGCTGGCTGAGCGAGGGCGAGCGCGCCGGGCTGGAGTTCCCGAAGCCGCACAAGGCCAAGGCCGCCACCGGGATGTCCGGCCAGCGCGGCTACCTTCTCGAGGCCGTCAAGGACTACCTGTACGAGGCGAAGATCCTGGACGAGGAGACGCTGCGCTCCGGCGGGTACCGCATCACCACCACCATCGACCGCAAGAAGGAGAAGGCCTTCGTCAAGGCGGCCGAGGAGCAGCTGCTCGACAAGCTCAAGCCGAAAGTGCGCAAGGCCGACAAGTACGTGCGGGTCGGCGGGGCGTCCATCGACCCGGCCACGGGCAAGGTCGTCGCGATGTACGGCGGCGTCGACTTCACCAAGCAGTTCGTCAACAACGCGACCCGCTCGGACTACCAGGTGGGCTCCACCTTCAAGCCGTTCATCTTCGCCTCCGCCGTGCAGAACGACTCCACCACCCAGAGCGGCCGGCGCATCACCCCGTACACCGTCTACGACGGCCGCAACAAGCGCGAGGTGATCGGGCCCGACGGCCCCACCGGCTACGCCCCGGCGAACGAGGACGACGTCTCCTACGGGTCGATCACGGCCACCAACGCCATGGACAAGTCCGTGAACTCGGTCTACGCCCAGATGGCGCAGGACGTCGGCCCGGGCAAGGTCAACGACACGGTGCGGGCGCTGGGCATGCCGGAGAAGGTGAAGCTGGTGACCAGCCCGGCGATGGCGCTGGGCACGATGACGGCGAGCCCGCTGGACATGGCGCAGACCTACGCGACGCTCGCCAACCACGGCCGGTACGTTCCGTACACCATGGTCGTGAAGATCACCAAGAACGGGCAGGACGTGCAGCTGCCCACCCGCCGGCCCACGCAGGCCGTGCACCGCGAGGCCGCCGACACCACGACCTCGATCCTGCGTTCGGTGGTCCGGGGCGGCACCGCCACCGCCGCGCAGGCGGCGGGCCGGCCCGCCGCGGGCAAGACCGGCACGGCGGAGGAGGACAAGGCCGCCTGGTTCGCCGGCTACACCCCGGACCTGGCGACCGTCGTCGCCGTCATGGGCCAGGACTCCCAGACCGGCGCGCAGAAGAGGCTGTACGGCACCACGGGGCTGGCCCGCGTCAACGGCGGCGGGTATCCCACGCAGATCTGGGCCCAGTACACGGCCGACGCGCTGAAGGGGAAGCCGGCGAAGAACTTCAAGCTGCGGCTGGAGCCGGGTGCGCAGGCCCCGCCGACCACCACGGCCCCGCCGACCACCACCGCCCCGCCGACCACCACCGCCCCGCCGACCGTCACCGCCCCGCCGGAGTCCTCCGAGCCGCCGGGCACGGAGGAACCGCCCACCAGCGAGGAGCCGAGCGAGCCCGGCGGCCCGACCAGCCCCGGCGAGGACGGCGGCACCGACGACGGCGGACTGCCCATCGGCGGCCTGGACGGCGACCCCGGCGGCGGGGACGACTTCCCGTAGCAACGGACCGCACCGGGCGCCGCCGGGGACCTCCCCGGCGGCGCCCGGTGCGTTGCGTTGCGCTGCGACGCGGTGCGGCGCCGCTCAGTGCCCCGAGGTCGCCTTCAGGCCGACCACGGACACCAGCAGCAGGCAGATGAAGAAGATCCGGGCGGCGGTCGCCGGCTCGCCCAGCACCACGATGCCGAGCACGGCCGCGCCGGCCGCGCCGATCCCGACCCACACCCCGTAGGCGGTGCCGATCGGCAGCGTCCGGGCCGCGTACGACAGCAGCAGCATGCTGGCCACGATGCCGAGCCCCGTGCCGACGCTGGGCCACAGCCTGGTGAAGCCGTCGGTGTACTTCATGCCGACCGACCAGACGACCTCGAGCAGGCCGGCGGCACACAACAGGACCCATGCCATGACGGGCACCTCCACGATCCTCGGGGGGTCAGGGGGTGCGTCGTCTTTGCATGGGCCCTGGTACGGCGCGTCTCGTCAGGGTACGGACCCGACGATAACAAATTCAGAGGTACAGGCCGGTGGAGTCCTCCGAGCCCTGCAGCCGCTCCGCCGCCACCGCGTGCAGGTCCCGCTCCCGCATCAGTACGTACGCCGTACCGCGCACCTCGACCTCGGCCCGGTCCTCCGGGTCGAAGAGCACCCGGTCACCGACCTCCACGGTCCGTACGTTCTGCCCCACCGCGACCACCTCGGCCCAGGCGAGCCGCTTGCCGACGGCCGCCGTGGCGGGGATCAGGATGCCGCCGCCGGAGCGCCGCTCGCCCTCGGGGACGTCGGAGCGCACCAGCACGCGGTCGTGCAGCATGCGGATGGGAAGCTTGTCATGCGTATTCGAACTCACAGGTACGACGTTACCGGCGGCGCCGGCGCAGCGAGAGCCCGGCCACCACCGCGACCAGTGCCACCGCCGCCACCGCGACCGGCACGATGCGCTCCACGCGGGGCGCGCCGTCCTCCGCCACGAAGTGGCCCCGCAACTCGGTCACACCCCGGTTCACCGCCACGTACGCGCGGCCCGCGGTGCGGTCCACCGCCGAGCTGACCTTCGCCTTGGCGTCCGCCGCGATCGTGCTGGGATGCACCCGCACCGCGATCTCGTCCAGCGTCGCGGCCAGCGCCTGCCGCTTGAGGGCGATGTCCGCCTCGATCTGAGCAGGACTCCTGCCATCCGACACTGCTCCGCCTCCATCGTCCTTGTCGACCGGTACCGTGCAGACAGTCTGTCAGCCCGCCCGTGCCGATGCCCGTCGGCACCCCGAACCGGAGAACTGCACCATGAGCGAGCGCCTCCAGCCCGGCGACACCGCCCCCGCCTTCACCCTTTCCGACGCCGACGGCAACGAGGTCTCCCTCGCCGGTCACGCGGGCCGCAAGGTCATCGTGTATTTCTACCCGGCCGCCCTCACGCCCGGCTGCACCAAGCAGGCCTGCGACTTCACCGACAACCTCGACGTGCTCGCGGGCGCCGGCTACGACGTCATCGGGATCTCGCCCGACAAGCCGGAGAAGCTGGCGAAGTTCCGCGAGAAGGAGTCCCTGAAGGTCACCCTGCTCGCCGACCCCGACAAGTCGGTGCTGACCGCGTACGGCGCCTTCGGCGAGAAGAAGCTGTACGGCAAGGTCGTCACCGGCGTGATCCGCTCCACCGTCGTCGTCGACGAGCAGGGCAGGGTCGAGCACGCCTGGTACAACGTCAAGGCCACCGGGCACGTCGCCAAGCTCATCCGCGACCTCGGGGTCTGACGCCCCGCCGGCCGAAACGGTCACGCCCGGGTGTGCGAGCCGATCAGCGCCGCGTACACCACGACGTTCGCCGAGTAGGACTGGGTGGCGTGGTCGAAGGTGCCGCCGCAGGTGATCAGCCGCAGCTCCGGGCGGACCCCCGAGCCGTACACCCGGTCCGGGCGGAAACCCGTCTTGTCGACGATCTCCACGCCCTCGACGGCGAACTCGGCGACCGAGCCGTCCGAGCGGGTGACCTCCACCAGGTCGCCCTTCGTGACCGTGCTCAGGGCGTAGAAGACCGCCGCCTTGCTGCGGGTGTCGACGTGGCCGACGATCAGCGCCGCCCCCGCGTCCCCGGGGGCGGGACCGCGCCCGTACCAGCCCGCGACGTCCGGCGTGCTGAACGGCGGCGGGTCCACCGCGCCGTCGGCGGTGAGCCCGCGCTCCACCAGCTTGGCGTGGATGCCCGCCGAGCGGATGTCGATCCGCAGCGGGCGCGCCGGGGGCAGCGGCGTGTGCGCCGCGTACACCTGGGCGGGCCGCCCGGCGGCCCCCGCTGTCGCGGCCGGTGCGGGGGCGCCGACCCCGGAGCCCGGCAGGCCGGGGTGGACGTATCCGTTCAGCCACGCCGCGGAGAGCACCACGGCGGCCGCGAGGGCCGCGACGGTACGCGCCTGCACCGGGTCAGTCCCGGGTGCGGCGGCGGTGCACGACCAGCCCCGCGGCCCCTGCCACGGCCAGCACGCCGGCCGCCACGACGCCGGGCACGCCCGCGGGCTGCTGCTCCGCGGCGGCCTGATGGGCCGCCATGGCGCCGCCGCCCGCGGGGACGGGGGCGGACGGGAAGCCGGAGGCGGCCTCGGTGACCGCGAGCGTGCCTTCGTGGGACTTCCCGTCACAGGTGATGGAGACCCGGTAGGAGCCCGGGGTCAGCCCGGAACGGACCACCGCGGAGGCGTACATCCCGCCGTCGCTCGCCGGGGCCAGGGTGACCGGGGTGACGAACGCGGAGGAGCTGACGGTGCCGGTCTTGGCACGGTCACACTGGTCGGTGCGGACGTCGACGTCGGCGCCGGGGCCGGCCGTGCCCGGGGTGATCCTCACCGGGCCGCTGCCTACGCCCCCTACGCCGCCGACGCCTCCCACGCCCCCTACGCCGCCGACGCCTCCGGTGCCTCCCACGCCGCCGGTGCCTCCCACGCCGCCGACCCCGCCGGTGCCGCCGTCGTCCGGACCGCTGCCCGAGCCGTTGTCCTGGCGGCCGTCGTCGTCCCGTCCGGAGCCGTCGCCGCCGTCATTGTCGCGGCCGCCGTTGTCGCGGCCGGAGTCGTCGTCATCGTCGTTGCCGCTGTTCTGGCGGCCGTTGTCGCGGCCCGAGTCATCGTCGTCATCGTCGTTGCCGCTGTTCTGGCGGCCGTTGTCCCGGTCGTCGTCGCCCTTCGTGCCGAACTGCAGGAGGGGATTGCCGCTTCCGCCGTCGTCGTCACCGCCGCCCCCTCCACCGCCCCCGCCGAACTGGAAACTGGTCCCGCTGGAGTCGTCGTCCGGCCCGTCGTCCGCCACGGCCGCGGGACCGCACAACACGATCAGCGTCGCCGCGGCGGCGGCACACAAGGGAACGCGGGTGGCCCCCAGGACAGAGCCCATGATCACAACCTCCACTCACCCGGGCTCATGCCGTCGGATTGGTCGGCCCCGGTATTTCGAAGGTCCCTTCCCGGGCGGGCCTTCGCATGCGGTGGTGCTCCGGACGGGTCGGGGGGTCGCCCGGACCGGCGAATCCGGGGCGGACACCGCGCGCATGTGCACAGGTCACCCGGCCGGACTAGAGTCCGCAGCCATGACAGCGCGCAAGCCCATCGAATCCTGGCTCACCGACATGGACGGCGTCCTCATGCACGAGGGCATCCCGGTGCCCGGCGCGGACGCCTTTATCAAGCGGCTGCGGGACTCGGGCCGCCCGTTCCTCGTCCTGACGAACAACTCGATCTACACCCCCCGCGACCTGGCGGCGCGGCTCAGCCGCATCGGCCTGGACGTGCCGGCCGAGAACATCTGGACCTCGGCGCTGGCCACGGCCCGCTTCCTGGACGACCAGCACCCCGGCGGGACGGCGTACGTCATCGGCGAGGCCGGCCTCACCACGGCCCTGCACGACGCGGGGTACGTGCTGACCGACCACGAGCCCGACTTCGTGATCCTGGGCGAGACGCGGACCTACTCCTTCGAGGCCCTGACCAAGGCCATCCGCCTGATCAACGCGGGGTCCCGGTTCATCGCCACCAACCCGGACAACACCGGTCCCTCGCCCGAGGGGGCGCTGCCCGCCACCGGCTCGGTGGCCGCACTGATCACGAAGGCGACGGGGAAGGACCCGTACTTCGTCGGAAAGCCGAACCCGCTGATGATGCGCACCGGCCTCAACACCATCGGCGCGCACTCCGAGACCTCCGCGATGATCGGCGACCGCATGGACACCGACGTGCTGGCGGGCCTGGAGGCCGGGATGCAGACCTTCCTGGTGCTGACCGGCCTGACCAGGTCGGGCGACATCGACCGCTTCCCGTACCGGCCGACCACCGTCGTGGACTCCATCGCGGACCTCGTCGACCTCGTCTGACGACGACCTGCCCCCGGCCGCGACCGGCCGGGGGCGGCGGGGCGGCGCGAGGCCTCCAGGGCGTGAGACGTTCACCGGTCGATCACCGGACGGGCGGCGGGAGTCGGGTACGGCGGAGCAGGCTCTCCCCGCATTTCCGCAGCGATCTCGGAAGGGCGTCCACCGATGCTGTCCCGCACACCTCACCGCGGCCGGTGCCCGGGCGCAGCTGATGACCGACAACGGCGCCGCCGACCTGTACGGGGACGGCGAGGAGGCCAAGGACCTCGGCCGCCCCGAGTTGGCAGAAGTCCCGCAGCACCTGGGTCACCCTCGGCGGCCGAACCTCAGGGCCGCACCGCCCACGACCATGAGCACCCCGGCGCCCGTGAGCATCAGCGCGGGCGCCCGGTGCGGGTCGCCGGTGGCGGCGAGGCCCGGGGCGGCGCGGGGGGCGCTCTCGCCGCCCTTGCCCGGGACGGGGGCGCCCCCGGGGTCGCCCGCCCCAGGTCCGGTCCCCGGTCCGGCCTCCGGCCCTGTCTCCGACGAGGGCTCCGGTGCCGGCGAGCCGCCCGGCCGGGTGTCCGGCCCCTGCCCGGGTCCGGTGCCGGTGCCCCCGTCCCCGCCGCCCGGCAGCCCCTCCTCGCCGGTCCGGCCGGGGCGCGGGGACTGCGGCCCGGTTGTGGCGTCCCGGGACGGCACGACGTCGAAGTCGTAGCCCTCGGACTCCCCGACCCAGTCGCCGTCGTCACCGCGGCGCTCCATGATCGTGGCCGACGCCGTGACCCGTCCGGCGGGCGCCGGCGCGGTGAAGCGCAGCCGCAGCGCGATCGACACCTTCCGGCGCGACGGCAGTGTGGTGCCCGGCCCGTTCTCACCGCCCACCACGGCGATGTTCTCGTCGTTGTCCGTGTGCTGGACGGCCACCGGCCGCCAGGAGCCGTCGCGTGCGTTCCCGGCTTTCGCGACGGGGTCCGCCACCCGGTACTCCAGGACGATCTGGTCGGCCGTCAGCCGCCTTCCCCGGTCGACGAAGACGAGGACCGGGTGGACGTCGCGCAGTCGCTCGCGCGAGGTGTTCTCCAGTTCCACCCGGAACTCCCGGGGTCCGGCCCCCGCCGTGTAGGTGTGGGGGCCGCCCAGCAGCCGGGCGGTCACCGGGAAGGCCTCCGCGGCCGCCTGGGGGGCCGCCGCCACGATCGCGGCCGTCGCGACGGCCAGAGCGCTGCACCACCTCATGGGCAGTGAAGCTCTCACGGTCATCCGCTGATATCACCGCGCGACGCCGTGGCGGCCCGCCCCCCGCACCCGTACGGGCGGCCGGCCCACCGCCGTCTGGCCGAAGAGCGGCGCGAGCGCCAGCAGCGCGGCCCCCTCGGCGACCACGCGCCGCCCGGCCGGGGCGACGATGACCGGCACCGTGCGTCCGGCCGCGCGCAGGGTCCGAGGGTCCATGGCGGCGGCCACCTCGCGCGCGAACAGCCCGGGGTCCGCCAGCACCGTACGGCCGCCCAGCACCACCCTGTCGAGGTCCAGCAGGGAGACCAGATTGGCGGCGCCGACGCCGAGCAGCCGCGCGGCCTCCGCCGCGTCCCCGCGGCCGACGGCGGCCAGGCACAGCGCCTCCAGGCAGCCCCGGTTGCCGCAGGCGCACACCGGGCCGTCCGGGGCGACCGCCTGGTGACCGAACTCACCGGCGCCGGTGCGGGCGCCGCGGTGCAGGGCGCCGTCGAGCACGAGGCCCGCGCCGAGCCCCGTCCCCAGGTGCAGATAGCCGAACGAGTCCCCGGCGCCCTGGCCCGGCCCGGCGCCGGCGGCCGCGTCCCCGCCGGGCGGGAGCACGGCGAGCGCCGCCGCGTTGGTGTCCTTGTCCAGCACGACCGGCAGCCCGAGCCGTTCGGCCAGCGCGTCGCGCAGCGGGTAGCCGTCCCATCCCGGCAGGCCCGTGACGCGGTGCAGCACCCCCGCGGCGTGGTCGAGCGGGCCCGGGCAGGCGAGCCCCGCGCCCAGCACCGCCCCGTCGGCGCCGGGCGTGGCCCGGACGGTCTCCCGGACCACCCCCGCCACCGCCTCCAGCACCTCCCCGGCCGGGCGGCCGAGGTCCAGCGGCAGGGTCCTGGCGTCCGCCACGCCGCCCGCCAGGTCGGCGAGCACCACCGTCAGTTCGTCGCGGTCGAGGTGCACCCCGGCGGCGTACCGGGCGCGGCGCGCCAGCCGCAGCAGGGTGCGCGGCTTGCCGCCGGTGGGGGCGCCGCGTCCCGCCTCGTCGACCAGCCCGTCCGCCCGCAGCCGTGCGGTGATCTTGCTGACGGCCTGCGGGGTGAGCCCGGTGCGCTCGGCCAGTTCGAGACGGCTGATGCCGGTCCCCGCGCCGCCCGTCGCCGTCCGCAGCAGGCCCAGGACGAGGGCGGTGTTGTGGCTGCGCAGCGCGGGCAGGTTGGCCCCGGAGATTCCCCTGTTCACGCCCCCATTGTCGGGCTCCCTTGCACTTTGGCAACAGCGTTGCTTAAGTGGTCGCATGTCTCCCGCACCCCTTCGCGTCGGGCTGGTCGGCTACGGTCTGGCCGGTTCGGTCTTCCACGCCCCGCTGATCGCCACCACCGACGGCCTCGTCCTTGACACCGTTGTCACCAGCAACCCGGAGCGCCAGGCGCAGGCCCGCGCCGAGTACCCGGACGCCCGTCTGGCCGACCACCCGGACGAGCTGTGGAAGCGCGCCGGAGAGCTCGACCTGATCGTCGTTGCCTCGCCGAACAGGACCCACGTCCCGCTGGCGACCGCCGCGCTGGAAACCGGGCTCGCGGTCGTCGTCGACAAGCCGGTCGCCGGCACCGCGGCCGAGGCGCACGCCCTCGCCGACCTCGCCGACGAGCGCGGCCTGCTGCTCTCGGTCTTCCAGAACCGCCGCTGGGACAACGACTTCCTCACCCTGCGCGGGCTGCTGGAGCGCGGCGAACTGGGCGACGTGTGGCGCTTCGAGTCCCGCTTCGAGCGGTGGCGGCCGAGCCTGAAGGGCGGCTGGCGCGAGTCCGGCGACCCCGCCGAGGTCGGCGGCCTGCTCTACGACCTGGGCAGCCACCTCGTCGACCAGGCGCTCACCCTCTTCGGCCCCGCCGTCAGCGTGTACGGCGAGCTGGACGTGCGCCGGCCCGGCGCCCAGGTGGACGACGACGCCTTCGTGGCCGTCACCCATGCCGGGGGAGTGCGCTCCCACCTGTGGATGAGCGCCACCACCGCGCAGCTCGGCCCCCGCTTCCGGGTGCTCGGCAGCGCCGCCGGTTACGTCAAGCACGGCCTGGACCCGCAGGAGGCCGCGCTGCGCGACGGCGCCCGTCCCGCGCCCGGCGCCGTGTGGGGCACCGAACCGGAGGCCGAATGGGGCCTGCTGGGCGCCGGCGACGACGTGCGCCCCGTGCCCACCCTGCCGGGCGGGTACCCCGCGTACTACGCCGCCGTCGCCGCCGCGCTGCGCGAGGGCACCGCGCCGCCGGTCACCGCCCGCGAGGCCGCCGACGCGCTCACGGTCATCGAGGCGGCCGCCGTCTCGGCCCGCGAGGGACGGACCGTGACGCTCACGCCGAAGGTCTGACCCCCGCGACTTTCGAGGTGTACAGCGCCCGGCCCGCGGTCCGCTCCTCCCGGAGCCGCCGGCCGGGCGCTCCTCACCCTCGGGCGCCGGGACCGCGGGAGTGGTCCGGCGCGTCAGGGGAGGGGCGCTGGGGTCGCCCCGGACCGTCCGGTTCGGGTAGCCGGGCGCGGAAGCGCACCAGCACCGCGCCGTCCGCGGTGTGGTGCACCCGCACCCCGTCCAGCGGCTCGCCCGTCCCGGAGCCGGTCAGCGCGCGGCAGAGGCGGGTGGGGCCGTCCGGGGACGGCGGCTGCGGCGGTACGCCGACGAGCCCGTCGGGCGGCCGCTGGTAGCCGGTGTCCGTCACGCACACCGAGCAACGGGCGCCGTCCACGCCCAAGGTGACGCGGAACCGGCGCGCCTGCCCGTACGCGACGACATAGCCGCAGGCGACAGCGACGGCCTCGGCCACCCGCGTCGCCGCGGAACCGTACGCCAGGGTCTCCAGCGCCGCCCCGCTCATCCGGGCGGCCAGGGCGTCGCTGCCGGGGGCGCGTTGCAGCGAGAAGGTCCAGGAGACGTCGAACGCGGATCTGCGCGGATCGGACAGGGACAGTCGTGAGGAGGCCGCGAGCTTGGCCATGGCCGGACCACGTCCTGAAGGCGTAGGAGGCACTTCCGGCGACCGGGGTCCTGGGCCGCCCCGTCAGGCTAGAACACCTGAACGCGGCGGGGCTAGGGCGTGTCGGGGGCGCGTGTGCGGCGCGCGCGTCAGGCCGCGGGCTCCGGCCAGTCAGGCAGGATCGTGAAGCTCCGGGTCAGCCGCGTCGCCCGCAGCGTGCGCAGGGTGAACTCGTCCCGGCACACCAGCCGTACGCGCCCGGAGTGCTCCTCGGCGCGACGCCGGGCGCGCACCAGCGCCGACAGGCCGCTGCAGTCGATGAACTCCACCGGCCGCAGGTCCACCACGATGTCCGGGCGGTCGGCACCGGTCAGCGCGTCCAGGGCGGCGGACACCCCCGGCGCGGTGAGGACGTCCACCTCGCCGCCGAGCGTCACGAGGGTGCTGGACCCGTCGGTGTGCCGGTGGATCCGGGGCGTGGTGTCTGTGGCGTCGTCGGACATGGGACGTCTCCGGGAACGGGAGCCTGGCGAGTGCGGCAGGGACGGGAACGGGACGGGACGCCACCGGGGTCCGGGGTGGTGGGTCCAGCCTATGCCCGGCGCGCGGGCACCGGCCCGGCCGAGGACGAATACCGGACGTCCCCGCCGGCGGATCAACTGCCGTGCCCCCGGAGGGCGTCGGTGTCGACCGTGCCGTCCACGACGCCCAGGGCAAGTTCCGCCAGCCGTACCCGGCGGGTGCGCGCGTACCGCCGCAGCGCCGTGAACGCCTCGTCCACGCCGACGCCCCAGCGTTCCGCCAGCACGCCCTTGGCCTGCTCCAGCACGACCCGGCTGTCCAGCGCGGCCTGCAACTGGGCGGCCAGCGACTCCTGGCGCTGCCGGGTCCGCTCCTGGAGTATCCCGATGGCGGCGGCGTCCGCGAACGCCCGGGCCAGTGCCACGTCGGAGCCCGGAGGATCCCCGGGCGCCCCTCGGAACAGGTTCAGCGCGCCGATCACCTCCGCCCGGCGCCGCAGCGGTACGGCGTACGTGGCGTGGAAGCCGCGGTCGCGGGCGAGCGGGGCGAAGCGCGGCCAGCGGTCGTCGCAGCGTGCCAGGTCGGGGGCCGTGACCACGTCGCGGCCGCGGTAGCAGTCCAGGCAGGGTCCCTCCTCCCGCTGACGCAGCAGGAGTTCGCCCGCCCCGCCGCAGCCGGCCGCGGTCCGCAGCTCGCCGCGCCCGTCGTCCAGCAGCAGCCCTGCCGCCGTCACGTCCAGCAGCTCCACGCAGCGGTCGGCGACCCGCTCGAGGAAGACCCCCACGTCGAAGTCGACGTCCAGGGTGTCGGCAAGCTCCACGAAGACCTCGGCGAGCCGCAGCTCGCGCGCCCTGTACGTCGGGTGCTCTGTCACGTCCGGCTCCAGCCCTCGGCGGCCACGGTTTCGCCGGGGGATTCTGCCATGCGGACAAGGCGCGGCATTCGACCTCAAAGACGCCGACTGACCTGATACGAGGACCTGTTGGAGGTTCGGTATGTCAGGATTGGCGGCGACCGGTCTCGTCCCGCCATCCAAGGGGGAGTGGATGTTCGGCACCAACACCGGCCGGCTGCGCAGAGCGGCCTGCGCCGTGTCCGCCGCCGGACTGCTCTCCGCGGCGCTCGGCGGCTGCTTCGGCACCGGCACGCCCGGGGGGAGCCAGGGCAAGGGCGACGGCGGGAGCCCCGAGACCATCAGCACCGCGGGCGCGCCGTTCTGGGTCAACCCCGACACGCCCGCGGCCCGTCAGACGGCGCAGTGGCGCAAGAACGGCCGGGAGGGCGACGCCGAGCTGCTGGAACGCATCGCCGGCCGGCCCGTCGCCGAGTGGATCGGCCAGGACGACGCCGGACAGCGGGCCCGGCGCTACACCGAGGCCGCCGCGCGCGACGGCCGGGTCCCCGTGCTCGTGCTGTACAACATCCCGCACCGCGACTGCGGCCAGTACTCCCAGGGCGGCGCCGCCGACGGCGCCGCGTACCGCGCCTGGGTGGACGAGGTCGCGGCCGGCATCGGCGACCGCGAGGCGCTGGTGGTGCTCGAACCCGACGCCCTCACCCACATCGTCGACGGCTGCACACCGGCGGAGTTCCACGACGAGCGCTACGCCCTGCTGACCCACGCCGTGGACACCGTGGGCGCGTTGCCGCGCGTGCGCGTCTATCTCGACGCCGGCAACGCCGGCTGGGTCAGTGATCCCGCGCGCCTGGCGGGCCCGTTGCGGGCGGCCGGCATCGCCGGGGCCGACGGCTTCGCCCTCAACACCTCGAACTTCTACACCACCGCCGCGAACACCGCGTACGGCAGGAAGCTGTCGGCGCGGCTCGGCGGCGAGCACTTCGTCATCGACACCAGCCGCAACGGCCGCGGCCCCCTCGACGGCGCCCACGACGAGGCCTGGTGCAACCCGCCCGGCCGGGGACTGGGCACCCCGCCCACCACCGACACCGGTGACGAACTCGTCGACGCCTACCTGTGGATCAAGCGCCCCGGCGACTCCGACGGCACCTGCAAGGGCGGGCCGCAGGCCGGTGACTGGTGGCCCGAGTACGCCCTGGGACTGGCCCGGCGCGCGGCCTCCTGACCGCGCGCCGGGCCCCTCCCGTCAGGTCACCCGCACCCAGCGCGCCTCGGAGGGCGTGCCCTCCTCGTCGGTGACGACCAGCATGTACCAGCCCGGCGGCACGATCGACGGGTCCTCGGGGACCGTCACGCTGACCGACCCCTCGCCGTGCTCCACGTCCAGCGCGATCGACCGCTGCTCCACGTCGGTGGCGTGGGTGACCGCGCTCGGCCGCATCAGCCGCGCCGTCTCGATGTGCTCCGCGTACGCGGTCGCGTAGGTGGCCGTACCGCCGCGCCGGACGGCCGCCGGGCCCGCGCCGAGCGAAGGCCGGGAGTCCCGGTAGTGGTACGGCGGGGTGTAGACCTCGATCCGCTGCTCGAAGAAGCCGGGCTTGGTGTCGGCCGCGTCGCCGAAGAGCGGGTTGGAGCCGAAGACCGCGACCCGGCCGTCGGGCAGCAGCAGCGCCTCGGAGTGGTAGTTGCGGCCCACGGACGGGGCGGCGGCCTCACGGAAGGCGTTGTCCGCCGGGTCGTAGATCTGCGCCCGCAGGATGTCGCTGCCGCCGCGGCCCCGGTAGTCGCGGGAGCCGCCGGTGGTGAACAGGGTGTCGTCCGGCAGGATCACCGTGTTCAGGTAGCGGGTGGGCTCGGGCAGATCGGGGCCCCGCGTGTACCGCGGGTCCGCGGCGTCCAGGTCCACCACGGCGGTGCGGGTGGTGGAGGAGCGCGACTCGCCGACCCCGCCGCCGCCCAGCACCATCACCTTCTGGTCCTGCGCGGGCGGCAGCAGCACCGAGCCGGCCGTCTCCAGGTCCTTGGCGTCCTTCAGCCCGTGGACCTCGGTGAAGCGGTTGGTGCGCAGGTCCCACACGCCCGGGACCCGGCCCTCGTCCGCCGGCCCGTACCCCGCGTTGGCGCCCGAGTAGAAGACCTTCCCGCCCTTCATCAGGAAGAGCGCCGGGTAGGTGGGGAAGTAGCGCTCGTTGGTGTACGTCCACCTCCGGGTCCCCGGGTCGTAGATCTCGTTCTTGCCGGGGACGACCTGGCCGATGTCGTCCAGCCCGGAGACCGAGAGCACCCGGCCGTCGGCGAGGGTGACCAGCGTCGGGTACCAGCGGGCCTCGTTCATCGGGTCGACCGGGACGTAGCGCTCGGCGACCGGGTCGAACTCGTAGGCCTGCCTGATCCCCTGGAAGTCCTTCTTGTCGAGGCCGAGCTTGGTGGCCAGCCCGTAGAAGTTCGCCCCGTCCTCGCCCGGCAGCCCCTGGATCGTGTACTGCGCCGCGGTGTTGACGATGCCCTCCTCGCCCTTGACCAGCGACTGCACGAACACCCGCGCCTCACTCGCCGTCACGGTGACCTTGCCGGTCCGGGCGTCGACGGTCTTCTTGGCGCGGGGCACGTTGACGGGGAACTCCGACCGGAACGAGCGGCCGTTCTCGTTGTTGACGAAGACCGTGCCCTTCGGGAAGTTCCGCGGCTTGTCCGGGTCCTCGTTCTTGATGAGCATCGCGCCGCCCGCCCGGTCCACGGCCTCCTTGAGCTTCTCGTAGCGGGCGGTGCCGCCGGCCACCAGCAAGGTCCCGTCGGCCAGTTGCGTGTGCCCGGCGCAGAACATGTCCTTGGGGGTGTGGATCTCCCTGAAGGTGTTCTCGGCCGGGTCCCAGAGCACGCTCTTGAACGACTTGGCCTTGAAGTTCCGCTCGTCGTTGCCGGAACCGGCGATCAGCAGCACCTTGCCGGTGCGCAGCAGCGCCGCGTGAATGGCGTTGACGCGGAACTCCTCCGGGACCTCGACCAGGTCCCAGTGGCCGAACTCGGCCTTGTACCCGGGCTGGTTGATCTTGTAGTCGTGGTACTTCGCGGTGGAGTAGCCGTAGATCGCGGGCGCGTTCATGCCCGCGAGCACACCCACGGCCGCACCGCCGACGGCCATCTTCCGCAGTCTGCGGCTGGGTCGGTAGCTCATCGGGCGGCACTCCTGGAACGTACGAGGGACAGGGACCAGACGGCGACCGGTGCCAGCGCCAGGAGGAACGCCAGCGTGGCCCACGTGCGCATCGCCACGTGGGTGTGGCCGTTGAGGAAGCTGGCGGCGAGCGAGCCGCCGAAGACGAGCAGCCAGAACAGGTGGATGCGGAAGGTCGACAGCAGCCGGTCCGGGCTCGCGGAGTCCCCCTTGGGGGTGACCACGAATCCGCTCTTGCGCCGCAGCACCGCGTCCATCAGCGAACGGGCGTAGATCGGCGCGGACAGCGCCGACATCACCATGCCCGCCGCGCCCGAGGAGCCCTCCGGTTCGTGGGGGCTGACGTTGTGCCGCCGGTTCCAGACGTACAGGCCGATCTGCAGTGCCGCGGCGTCGCTGTACAGCATCATCCAGACCTCGGAGTCGATCTGGATGCCGGAGGCGCCGAGGCCGAGGAAGAGCGCGCAGCTGAGACCGCCCAGCACCCAGTTGACCGCCGTCATGGGGTAGTAGACGACCATCAGCGAGTAGTTGAGCAGGCGCCCGGGGGAGAGGGTGAACGGCACCTTCCAGAACTGCTTGATGAGCGTCTCGTAGGTGCCGCGGCTCCAGCGCAGCTGCTGGGTGAAGAAGTCGGTCCAGGAGGACGGCCCCTCGCCGACGGCGAGGACGTCCGGGGTGTAGACCGAGCTCCACTTGCGGCCCGTGGCGGGGTTGCGGTGCCGGTGCAGTTCCAGGCCGGTGGCCATGTCCTCGGTGATGGAGTCGTACAGCCCGCCCACGCTCTTGACGGCGCTGATGCGCACCGCGTTGTTGGTCCCGACGAACATGGGGGATCCGTAGCGGTTGCCGGCCCGCTGGATGAGCGCGTGGAAGAGGAACTGCTGGCTCTCGGCGGCCTTGGTGACCGCGCTGTCGTAGTTGCCGTAGACCTGCGGCCCGACGACGAAGGCGACGTCCGGGTCGCGGAAGTAACCGAGCATCCGCTCCAGGAAGTTGGGGAGCGGGACGTGGTCGGTGTCGACGGAGGCGAAGAAGTCGTAGTCGTCGCCGTGGGCGTCGAGCCAGGCGTTGTAGTTGCCGTGCTTGGTGCGGGCGCGGAAGGCGCCACTGGGCCGGTTCCAGCGTTCGACGCCCATGCGGGAGAAGTGGCGTACGTTCAGACGCTCGCACAGGCGCTTGACGTCGGGGTCGTCGCCCTCGTCCAGGAGCCAGATGTGCAGGGTGCCGCGGTGGCGCAGGCGGACCGCGGCCTCCAGTGTCGCCCGCACCATCGCCAGCGGTTCCTTGCCCGGGACGAAGGTGGTCACGAAGGCGACCTTGCTGCCCTTCTCGGGGACCACGGGTACCGGATCGCGCGCGACGAGCGTCGCGTGGGCGTTGGACGTCACGTTGATCAGCCGGAAGAGCTCGATCAGGCCGATGGATATCAGCATCACGGCGTCGCAGGCGACCATCCAGCCCGGCGCGTTCTCGCGGCGGGTCCAGTGGGCCGGCTGCATCAGCCAGACGAGCAGCACCGCCGAGAGCACCGGGGCCGCGCCGAGCAGCAGTGCCGCGCGTATCCGGTGGGGCTCCTCCGAGAGCAGGCTGCGGTACTTCACCCGGTACGGGACGCCGGGCTCCGGTTCGGTGAGCGGGCCCGCGAGTCTGCTGTAGTGCTCGTAGTCGTAACGGGGCGCGACCGCGCCGGGGTCCGGCCGGGACGGGCCGGAGCGGGACTGCTGGGGTATGACGGGCACGGGTGTTCCGGCCCGAGGGTCGGTGGTGTACTGCTGGACGCCGGGTGTCGGCGGCATGTGGATGCTCCCCCCGAAGCATGTCGCGCCGCTGTCGCGGCGGTGTTGGTGCCCCGGGCGCTGCGGCCCCCCGCCCCCGGGGCATGCGTGGGCGTTCTGTGGCCTCCGGGTCGCGTGAGGCTGGCTATGACTCGTCAACGACCGGACGACCGAGAGGTAACGCCTGAATTCACCCCCCCCGCCCCCTGAGGGCCGTCCCCCGGCCCCACGCGAAAATGCCGCCGAAACGGACCCGTTCGTTCACCGGTAAGGGTGCATAGGTCCGTTTGGCGCATACATGTCCTGCGGTCCAAGCCTCCCTGAATGCCCGTATTGATCGCAAGGTGTGAAACGAGTTGTTAACCGGTCGTATGGGCGATTTGGTCCCGTTGTGGGTGGTTGGCCGGCGGCAGGGCCGTACGGCCGCGCGGCGCTCGCCCCGGCCGGCGGCTCAGGACTCGTCGGCCGCCTCGTCCTCGGCCGCCGGCGCCCCCATCCGGGCCAGCAGCAGGGCGACGTCGTCGTCGGGTGACTGCAGCCCGGCGCCCAGGACGACGTCGCAGGTGTCCTCCAGCGTGCGGCGGCGGCTCTTGAGCTTGAGGACGCGCATCAGCGTGCGCAGTCCCACGTCGATGGACTGCCGCCGGTCCTCGACCAGCCCGTCGGTGAACAGCGCCAGCAAGGTGCCCTCGGAGAGCTTGCGCTCCACCGTGCGGAAGCGGATCCCGCCGACGCCCAGCGGCACCGCGCTGGGCAGGTCGATCAGCTCGGCGCGGCCGCCCGGCGGCACCAGCACCGGCGGCAGGTGCCCGGCGGTGGAGAACTGGCAGCGGCCCGTCGCGGGGTCGCAGACGGCGTAGACGCAGGTGGCGATGAAGTCGCCCTCGGCGCTGCCGGTGATGTTGTCGAGGTGCGCCAGCACCTCGTGCGGCGGCAGGTCGAGCCGGGAGAACGCCCGGGTCGCCGTGCGCAGCTGGCCCATGATCGCCGCCGCGTGCAGGCCCTTGCCCATCACGTCCCCGACGATCAGCCCGACCTTTCCGTCCCGCAGCTGCAGGACGTCGTACCAATCCCCGCCGACCTCGCGGACGGCGGGGATGTAGCGGGCGGAGATCTCCATCCCGTCCACGCGCGGCGGCTCGTGCGGCAGCAGACTGCGCTGGAGGGTGAGGGCGGCGTTGCGCTCGCCCGCGTACAGCCGCGCGTTGTCGATGGAGATCGCGGCCCGGGCGGCCAGCTCCAGCGCCAGGGTCCGGTCCTCGTCGTCGAAGGGCTTCTGGTTGCGGGTGCGGAACATCCCGACCACCCCCAGCACCTCGCCGCGGGCGATGAGCGGCGCGGCGAGGTAGGAGTGCGCCCCCGCCCGTCTCAGTTGGGCGGCGGCCCGGTCGTCGCGGGCTATGCGGCTCAGCATGCGGCTGCTCACCCGGTGCACGACCACCGGCAGTCCCTCCCGCACGGTCTTGGTGATCAGCCGGTCGTCGGTGTACCGGGCCAGCTCGCCGACCGGGTCGACGGCGCCGATCGCCTCGCCGGAGTCGGCGGCCGCGACGGCCAGCGCCCGGAACTCGGCGGACTGCTGGGCGCGCACCTTCGGCACCGGGCCGCCGCGCAGCACCTCGTCCAGCACGTCGACGGTGGCGATGTCGGCGAGCGTCGGCACGACCACCGAGGCCAGCTCCTGCGCGGTCTGCTGCAGGTCCAGCGTGGTGCCGATCCGGGTCCCGGCCTCGGCGATCACCGCGAGCCGCCCACGGGCCTCGGCGATCTCCTCGGCCGCCTGGTGGCGCTCGGTGAAGTCCGCGATCGAGGCGGCCAGGCCGAGCACCCGCCCGGTGGCGTCCTGGATCCGGTAGTACGAGATCGACCAGGCGTGGTCGTGCTCCTGGTCGGCGTAGGTCCTGACCACCGTGTCGTGGTCCAGCAGCGGTTCCCCGGTCTCCAGCACCTCCCGCATCCGGGCCTCGATCGCCCGGAACTCCGACCCCCGCGAGATCTCGCGCACCCGGCGCCCCAGCATGGCGGCGGCGGGCAGGCCGTGCAGCTCCTCCATGGCCCGGTTGACCCGGACGATCCGCAGGTCGGTGTCGAAGACGGCGAGCCCGATCGGGGACTGGTCGACGAGGCTGCTGGACAGCGCCATGTCCGTCTCCACGCGGCGCACCGTGGAGAGGTCGGCGCCCAGGCCCAGCGCGTAGACGCCGCCGTCCACGTCGTGCATCCGCATGTTGCGGAACTCGACGTCGCGGGTCGTGCCGTCGGCGTGCACGATCGGGAACACGCCCTGCCAGATGGCACCCGCCCTGACCTGCTTGAACAGCTCGGTGACCAGCTCCAGCTTGTCCGGCGCCACCAGCAGCAGGCCCGCGTTCTGGCCGAGGGCCTCGGCCGCCGAGTAACCGAACAGCCGTTCTGCCTCCGGGCTCCACAGCACGATGTGACCGGTGCGGTCCAGCACCATCGCCGCGACCTGCAGAAGGTCGAGCAGGCCCCCGGGCGAGGCGGCCCCTGGACTCGGCCGGGCCTCCCTGCCCGTGCCGGGCGGCGGCGGATCGTGCGCGCGCATGGCCTCCTCGTGAGCCCCCGTAGAGCTCTCACATCGTCGTTACGGGATATTTTCGCACCGAGTCAACCGGGGCGCCGCCGTGGTCGCACAAATGAGCGAGGGCGCCCTTCCCGAAGGAAGGACGCCCTCTCGCTGTGCGCCGCCAGGGACTCGAACCCCGAACCCGCTGATTAAGAGTCAGCTGCTCTGCCAGTTGAGCTAGCGGCGCTCACCGACAGAGAGGATCCTACCCGACCTGTGGAGGTGCTTCCGACCACGTCGTCCAGGAGCGCGGGGTCGTCGTCCAGCCAGCCGAGGCGGACCATCTTCACCCCGGCCTGGAACCGGCTGTCGGCCCCTATCTGCTGCATCAACTCGGCCACTATCCGCCGCACCGTCCGGTCCGACAGCCCCAGCTTCCGGCCGATCGCCTCGTCCGTCAGCCCCGAGGCGAGCAGCCGGACGACCTCGCGGTGGCGCGCGGCGGGGGCGGCGCCGACGTCGTCGGTGAACAGGTCCGAGGCCGCGGCCCAGCAGTGCTCGAACATCTGCCGCAGCACGGCCACCATGGCGGGGCTGCGCAGGACCATGGCGGAGCCCCTGTCACCGTCGCCCGTGCCTTCGTCCAGTCCGAGCGCCGGAACGACGGCGAGAGTGTGGTCCACGATGATCATCTTCATGGGCAGCGTCGCGGCCGTCCGCACCTCGCCGCCGTCGTTGACATAGGTCCGCAGGTGTGCGCGGACGTTCGGCACGGCCGCCGCCGTGGCGAGGTAGATCGAGCGCTGTCGGACGCCGCGGTTGAAGAGTTCCCGATTGCGGTCGTCGGCTTTGAACAGGGGTATCTCCCCTGGAACGGTGGGGTGTATCGAGAGGATCTCGGCCGTGGCCGTGCTGGCACCTTCATCGAGGATCGCGGCGATCTGAGCCGGCTGGGCGGCGACCTCGATCCGGGCCTCGGTCAAGTGCCGCATGTGCACCGGCAAGAAGTCGCCGGCCACCTGGCTGAGCGCGGAGTGAGCCTCCGTGATCGTCCTGACCAGTGCCTCGGTGCGCTGCCGGCTGCCCTCGACCAGCTGGGCCATGGCGGTGGCGGGGGAGTGCACGGACCAGCCGCTGCGCGAGGAGGGGAACCTGGTCGTGAGGCCGAAGGACGTGAGCGCCTGGAGGGCGTCATCGAGCTCTGCAGGGGACCAGCCGGTGAGAGAACAGACGCTTTCAGGTGTCCAGTCGGCGTCGGCCAGCGCCAGGGCGTAGAGTTCCTGCGCCCGGGCGCGCAGAAGGTCGTCGTCGGTCACTGCCCGCACCCCCAATGCTTCACGTCACCCCCGGCTTCGATCAGGTTAAGGGGCGGGGCTCGTGTATGGACCCTTCGGGGCCCATCCGGTCCCATGTGTCCGCATAGGGCCATGTCCGAATCCGGAACGCGAAAACTACAGACCAGCGGCTTCCGATCCGACAGAATTCAGTCAGCCGTACGGTTCCTCCAGACCGGAGTAGCGCCCTCGGTCCCGCAAAACCCCAGCTCACACCTCCTGGACAGGTCTGCCATGTCATCGATTCGCCGCAACGTCATTCGTGCCGTAGTGGGTGTCGTCGCCGCCGTCTCATTGGGGCTGATCGGAGCGGCTACAGCTTCCGCCCAGCCCGTCCCGGGTGACCTCACCTGGGCGGTTGCCAACGATCTCACCTGGTAAATCCGGCGGGCAGTACCTCCAAAGACAACAACACCCCCCAAAGCCACACCCCCTCCCCCCACGCTGATGGGCCCGGCATACCTCCCCCCTCTTGCCGGGCCCTTCAGCATGCCCGCGTGCGGACGGGTGTCCGCGGGTTCGGCCCGTGCCGGCCGGGAGCGGCGCCAGGGTCGGCGGCGGTGGTCATGAGCACCCCCTCCGACCCCGTATGATTGTCCTGCACGCGCCGCTAGCTCAACTGGCAGAGCAGCTGACTCTTAATCAGCGGGTTCGGGGTTCGAGTCCCTGGCGGCGCACAGCGACAGGGCGCCCCTCCTCCGGGAGGGGCGCCCTTCGTCGTGTTCCGGTGCGTGCGGCGTGCCGTACGGCGTCAGAGGGTCAGCGAGAGCAGCACCGGCGCCGCGCGCTCGTTGAGGGTGTCGGCCGCGCCCTTGAGGCGGTGTGCCTGGGTGACTGGCAGGGAGAGGGCGAGGCAGCCGACCGTCTTGCCGACGGTGATCGGGATGGCGGCGCAGACCGTGCCGATCGCGTACTCCTGGAGGTCCAGGGTGGGCGTGCTGGCCGGCTGGCTCTCCAGCTTGGTCAGCAGCAGCTTCTCGCTGATCGTGGTCTTGGAGGTGAGCCGCACGATCTTGTGCCGGGACAGGTGGTCGCGACGCCCGTTGAGGTCGAGTTGGGTGAGCAGGCACTTGCCGACCGCGCTGGCGTGGGCGGCGAAGCGGAAGTCCACCCACTCGTTGACCTTGGGTGCTTCCGGGCCGTCCGCGAAGTCGACGATCTTCACCTCGCCGTCGTCGTAGCGGCTGAAGTAGACGGCGGCGCCGACCTCGTCGCGCAGCGTCATCAGGATCTTCTTGATCTTCTCGCCGAGCGCCAGGTCGCGGCTGGCGCTGCCCAGCAGGACCAGCGACTCGCCGACCGCGTAGCCGCCGCCGGGCAGGGCGTTGAGATAGCGCTCGCGGTTGAGCATGGCGAGGAGTTGGCCGAGATAACCGATGGGTACCCCGATCTCGCGGGCGAGCTGCTCGGCGGTGACGCCGTTCCTGTGCTTGTCCACGGTCTCGAGCACGCGCAGTGCGTGCTGGACCGCGTAGACCGGCGCGACCTGTCGGTGCTCAAGCGCCACGGTGTCCCCCTACAGGTGTGACCGTTTGCGTCCTTGCTGTAGCTGCTGGTCACGGCTGCCGGTCATGACAGCCGGGCCCGGCAGCCGGGCCGTATTCCACGATAGCCTCAATGTGGTTTGCAGTAACGCCCGTTGGCGCTTTATGTGGCGGGCCGCAGGCGTATACGCAGGAACGCGCCACTCTGGCATATGCCAAGGGCACGGACCAATTTTTCGTCAGAGCACCGCACCGAGGAATTCCCGGGTCCTGCCGTGCTCCGGAGAGCCGAAAATCCGCTCCGGCGGGCCGGACTCGACGACCCGTCCGCCGTCGAACATCAGTACGCGGTCCGAGACGTCCCGGGCGAACCCCATCTCGTGGGTGACGCACAGCAGGGTGATGTCCGTGCCGCGGGCGATGTCCCTCAGCACGTCCAGTACGCCGGCCACCAGTTCGGGGTCGAGCGCCGACGTGACCTCGTCCAGCAGCAGGATGTCGGGCCGCATCGCGAGCGCCCGGGCGATGGCCACCCGCTGCTGCTGGCCACCGGAGAGCCGGGTGGGGTGGGCGTCCTGCTTGTCGGCGAGTCCCACCAGTTCCAGCAGCCCGCGGGCGCGCTCGGCGGCCTCGTCGCGGTCCATGCCGAGGACGTGCACCGGGGCCTCGGTGATGTTGTCCAGCACCTTCATGTTCGGGAAGAGGTTGAAGTGCTGGAACACCATGCCGATCCGCCGACGTCTGGCGCGCAGGTGCCGCTCGTCGGCCGGCACGAGCCGGCCGCCGCGGCCCGGCATGTGCGAGAAGGGCTCCCCGTCCACATGGACGACGCCCTCGGTGACCCGCTCCAGGGTCATCAGCAGCCGCAGGATGGTCGTCTTGCCCGAACCGCTCGGGCCGATCAGGGTGACGCGCTCGCCGCGGCCGACCTCCAGGTCGAGGTGGTCGAGCACGGTGTTGTCGCCGTACCGCTTGACCACCTGGTCGAAGCGGACGGCCGGCGCCGCGGCGCCGGACTCGGTGGGGGCGGGGGACTCGTCAGTGAGCAAGGCGCTTCTCCAGCTTCCGCATGAGGATCGAGGTGGGGCAGCTCGCGACCAGGAAGACCAGGGCGGCGAGGGTGAACGCCTCCAGGTAGGCGAAGTGGTCACTGCCGAAGCGGTTCGCCTCGTGCACCATCTCGTTGACGGTGATGACCGACAGGAACGGCGTCTCCTTGAACATCGAGATCACGTAGTTGCCGAGGGCGGGCACGATCTTCCGCACCGCCTGCGGCAGCACCACGGCGAACCACGTGCGCACGGGCGGCAGGGACAGTGCGACGGCCGCCTCCCACTGCCCCTTCGGCACCGCCTCGATGCCCGACCGGTACACCTCCGAGGTGTACGTCGCGTAGTGCACGCCCAGCACGGTTGTCCCGATCACGAGCGGGTCCAGCCCCGGGACCAGCACCCACACCGCGAACAGCTGGATCATCACCGGCGTCGAGCGCACGAACTCCACGGCCGCCCGCAGCGGCAGCGTCACCCAGCGGCCGGCCGCGCGCCGCAGCACCGCGATGCCCAGGCCCAGCACGATGGCGAGCAGCGAACCGAACACCGTGGCCAGCAGGGTGATCCCGAAGCCGTGCAGGATCAGCGGCAGGCCCTCGCGGGCCGTCTCCCAGCTCCACATCAGGCCCGACCTCCCGCCGGCTGTCCGAGCCGCGCTTTGGCCACGGACTCCAGGCCGTTCATGGCCAGCGTGAGCGCGTACGCGAGGGCGAAGTAGATCACCAGCAGCAGCAGGTACGCCGTCGCGGTGTCACCGGTGGTCGAACGGAGCTGGTCCATCTGGAAGGTGACGTCCGAGATGGTGATCAGCGACATCAGCGGGGTGCACTTCAGCAGCTGGATCAGCAGGTTGTTGAAGGGCGGGATCATCTGCGGCCAGGCCTGCGGCAGGACCACCAGGCGCATCCGCTGCCACGGCGTCATGCTGAGCGCCACCGCGGCCTCCCGCTGCCCGCGGGGCACGGCGTCCAGGGCGCCGCGGACGACCTCCGAGCCGTACGCCCCGTAGTTGAGCCCGAAGGCGACCACGGCGCAGGCGAGCGGCACGAGCTTGAAGCCGAGGATCGGCAGCGCGAAGAAGAGCCAGAACATCTGGACGTACAGCGAGGTGCCGCGGAAGAACTCCACGACCACCCGGGAGCTCCCGCGCACCAGCAGCCGCCGCGAGCGTGCCATGAAGCCGAGGACGAAGGCGAGCAGCAGCGCGAGCGCCGCGCCCAGGACGGTGGCCTGGACGGTGACCCACAGACCCGCCCCGACACTCGGCAGCGAGTGAGTGAACTCCGTGAGGCCGGACAGGTGTTCACCGGCGTGGAAGGCATACGGATACGAGGACAAGGCGCCGCCTCAGGCCTGGCACAGCTGGGCGGTGCGCAGCGTCGCCGGCGGGACCTCGGCCTTGGTGAAGCCGTACTTGCCGATGAGGGAGGTGTAGCGGCCCGGGTCGGCGGTGATCTTCCCCAGCTCCTTGTTGAAGGCGTCGCGCAGGCCCTTCGCGCCGGGCCGGAACACCGCGCCGCCCGGGCTGTACTGCTTGCGGCCGCCGACCACCGGCAGGAAGGGGTCGAGCACCTCCACCGCGGCGCCCTCGTTGGTGCGGGCCAGCCAGCGCAGCGAGATCCCGGTCAGCGCGAAGGCGTCGATCCGGCCGGCGAGCAGCGCGTCCACCCCGTCCTGTTGCTTGGCCAGGGACTTCACCGAGGTCAGCGGCACCCCGGCGGCGTCCGCGTAGCCCGCCTCGACCGCCGCGCTCAGCACGCCGACGGTGGCCTTCTCGCGGGCGCAGGACACCAGGTCGCTCAGGCCCTTGGGGTTGCCCTCGCGGACCATCAGGGCGGTCGGCGAGACGAACTCGGGCTCCGAGAAGATCACCTTCCGGCAGCGGTCGGGGGTGATCGCCATCCCGGCGCTGACCACGTCGAAGCGGTCGGCCGTCAGGCCCGGTATGAGCGCGCCGAAGTCGGTGAGCGTGGGCCGCAGTTCCGGCACGCCGAGCGCCTTGAAGATCTCCCGGTGGAGGGTGGGCGCCTCGCCGGCCAGGTCGTTGCCGTCCCGGTACCCGTAGGGTGCCTCGCCCGCGAAGCCGACCCGGACGTACCCCTGCTTCCTCAGCCTGGCCAGCAGATCCCCGTCGCCGGTGGGCGCACCGGTGCCGGCCTGCGTACGGCTGCACGCCGCCAGCAGCCCCGGGACCGCCGCGAGACCGCCGACGGCCGCGGTACGGGAGAGGAAACCCCTGCGGGACAGTGAACTGCGCTCCGACATGAACCAGACCTCCGGTAGTTCGCTTCCGCGCGGCGCGGTGACCGCACGAGGGCCGCGCCTACCCCGGCGTACGGGGGGCATTCATGCGAATCTGGTGGGGTACCCGATGTCCGGAACGTCCGCGGGAGGCAGGGAGCTGCCATGAGCGACAGCACCGAAGGGAACGGCAAGCGCGAGCAGCTGGTCGTGGAGCGGGTGCCGAAGGCACTGCTCGTCGGCGGCCGCTGGCGGCCGGCGAGCGACGGGCGCGAGTACGAGGTGGAGGACCCGTCGACCGCGCGGCCGCTGTGTGCCGTGCCGGACGCCGGGGCCGAGGACGCCAGGGCCGCGATGGACGCCGCGGCCGCGGCGCAGGACGGATGGGCGGCCACGGCGCCGCGTGAGCGCGGCGAGATCCTGCGCCGGGCCTTCGAGCTCATCGTGGAGCGGCAGCAGGAACTCGCCCTGCTGATGACGCTGGAGATGGGCAAGCCGGTCGCCGAGTCCCGCAGCGAGGTCCTGTACGCCGCCGAGTTCTTCCGCTGGTTCTCCGAGGAGGCGGTGCGGATCGAGGGCGGCTGGCGCACCGCGCCCGACGGCAACGGCCGGATCTGGGTGATGCGCCGGCCCGTGGGCCCGGCGCTGCTGATCACGCCGTGGAACTTCCCCATGGCGATGGGCACGCGCAAGATCGGCCCCGCCGTCGCCGCGGGCTGCACCATGATCGTCAAGCCGGCCCACCAGACGCCGCTGTCGATGCTCGCCCTCGCCGAGATCCTCGGGCAGGCAGGGCTGCCGGACGGCGTCCTCAACGTCCTCACCACCGCACGCCCCGCGGAGATCAGCGACCCTTTGACCGACGACCCGCGGCTGCGCAAGCTCTCCTTCACCGGCTCCACGGGAGTCGGCCGCAAGCTCATCGAACTCAGCGCGCGGCAGGTGCTGCGGACCTCCATGGAGCTGGGCGGCAACGCCCCGCTCATCGTGTGCCGGGACGCCGACCTGGAGAAGGCCGTGGAGGGCGCGGCCGTCGCCAAGATGCGCAACATCGGCGAGGCCTGCACCGCCGCCAACCGGATCTACGTCCACCGCGAGCTGGCGGAGGCCTTCACCGGGCGGCTCGCCGAGAAGCTGGGCTCCATGGTCGTCGGCCGCGGCACCGAGCCCGGCACCCAGGTCGGCCCGCTCATCGACGGCGCTGGCCTGGACAAGGTGGACCGCCTGGTGCGGGACGCCGTCTCGGCCGGGGCCCGCGCGGTCACCGGCGGCGCCCCGCTCTCGGACCGCCCCGGGTACTTCTACCCGCCGACCGTACTGGCCGACGTGCCGACGGACGCGGCGATGCTCCGCGAGGAGATCTTCGGCCCGGTCGCGCCGGTCGTCACCTTCGAGGACGACGACGAGGCCCTCCGGCTGGCCAACGACACCGAGTTCGGCCTGGTCGGCTACGTCTTCACGGAGAGCCTGCGGCGCGGGATCCGCTACGCCGAGGAGCTGGAGACGGGCATGCTCGGCCTCAACAAGGGCGTGGTCTCCACGCCGGCGGCGCCCTTCGGCGGGGTCAAGCAGTCCGGGACCGGGCGCGAGGGCGGATCCGTGGGGATCGACGAGTACCTGGAGATCACGTACGTGGCGGTGGACGTCTGACGGGCGACCGGTGTCCGCCGCCGCCCACGGCACCCGCCGGTCCGGATGGCGGAGGATCGTCCTCGTGGCGGGCTACCAGGACGGCTGATCCCCGCGCCGCCCGGTCGCACCGGCGGCCGGTGTCCCGCACCGGCCGCCGCACGCGAGACGGTCAGGCGCCGCCGGGCAGGCCGTACGCGTCGGCGATCAGCTCGTAGGAACGCAGCCGCGCGGAAGGCGTGTGGGCGTTGGCCGTGATCATCAGCTCCTGGGCGCCCGTACGGCGCACCAGCGCGTCCAGGCCCTCGCGGACCGCGTCCGGCGTGCCGTGCACCACGTTGCCGAGCCACGCGTCGACGAAGTCCCGCTCGGCCGGGCCGAACTCGTACGCCTCCGCCTCCTCCGGGGAGGGCACCAGGCCCGGGCGTCCCGTGCGCAGCCGCAGCATGGCCAGGGCGCCGCTGAGCACCTGCCGGCGGGCGTCCTTCTCCTCCTCCGCCGCCAGTGCGGCGACGCCGATCAGCGCGTACGGCTCGTCCAGCACCTCGGAGGGCCGGAAGGACCTGCGGTACATCTCCAGCGCCGGTTCGGTGTTCGCCGCGGAGAAGTGGTGGGCGAACGCGAAGGGCAGGCCCAGGACCGCGGCCAGCCGGGCGCTGAAGGTGCTGGAGCCGAGCAGCCAGATCGGCGGGCGCGCGGACGACTGCACGCCGCCCGGCACGGTGCCCTGCACGGGACCGGGGATGGCGTGGATGCGGGCGTAGGGGTGGCCGTCGGGGAAGTCGTCGTCCAGGAAGCGGATCAGCTCGGACAACTGCTGCGGGAACTCGTCGGCGCCCTCGTTCAGCCGGTCGGTGCGGCGCAGCGCGGCGGCGGTGGCGCCGTCGGTGCCGGGGGCACGGCCGAGGCCGAGGTCGATCCGGCCCGGTGCCAGGGCCTCCAGGGTCCCGAACTGCTCGGCGATGACCAGTGGCGCGTGGTTGGGCAGCATGACCCCGCCGGAGCCGAGGCGTATGCGCTCGGTGTGGGCGGCGAGGTGGGCGAGGATCACGGCGGGGGAGGAGGACGCGACCCCGGGCATCGAGTGGTGCTCGGCGACCCAGTAGCGGTGATAGCCGCGGGCCTCGGCGAGCCGGGCCAGTGCGACCCCGGCGACGAGGGCGTCCCTCGCGGTCAGGCCGCTGCCGACGCCCGCCAGGTCGAGGACGGAGAGCGGGACGGGTGCGCTGCCGAGGGTGGTGCCTCGTACCGGGTCGTTCGTGTCCACGTGCCTGTGTCGCCTCCTGCGGCCGGTTCCTTGCCTACGGCAACGAGAAACCGGGCAGCGGCTCCGGCTATTCCCCGGGTTCTTCGCCGGGTGCCGGTCCCCGGCCCGGCCCGTCGCCGCGCAGCGCGGCGATGTCCTCGGGCGGCACGGGACGCGAGTAGAGCCACCCCTGCCCGGTGTCGCAGCCGATCCGGCGCAGCCGCTCCGCCTGCTCGGCGTTCTCCACGCATTCGGCGGTCACGGTCAGCCCGAGCCGGTGGGCGAGCTGCACCAGCGCCTCGACGATCGTCTCGTCGGCCGGGTTGGGGTGCAGGCCGTCGCGGAAGCCGTGCACGAAGCTGCCGTCGAGCTTGAGCGCGGAGACCGGCAGCCGGCTGAGGTAGGCCAGGTTCGAGTAGCCGGTGCCGAAGTCGTCGATGGCGATGCGCACACCCATCTCCTGCAGGGCGTGCAGCGCCTGCAGCGGCCGGCCGGCCGAGCCCATCACCGCCGACTCGGTGAGTTCCAGTTGCAGCAGCCCGGCCGGCAGCCCGGTGTCGTCGAGGATCTCCGCGACGTCGGCGACCAGGTCGGAGTCCCAGACCTGGCGCACGGCGACGTTGACGCTGACGAAGATCGGGTCGTCCGGCCAGTCCTTCTGCCACTGCCGGGCCTGGCGGCACGACTCGGCGAGCACCCAGCGGCCGAGCTGGACGATGGAGCCGTTCTCCTCCGCCAGCGGGATGAACCGGTTCGGCCCGAGCAGCCCGAAGTGCGGGTGCTGCCAGCGCACCAGCGCCTCGACCCCGCGCAGGCTGCCGCTGCCCAGCTCGACCAGCGGCTGGTACTCCAGCGCGAACTCCCCGCGCTCCACGGCCTGCCGCAGGGTGCTGGACAGCGCCTGCTTGGTCATCCGGTGGGCGTTGCGCTCGGGGTCGAAGAGCGTCCAGCGGGCCTTGCCGTCGGCCTTGGCCCAGTACAGCGTGGTGTCGGCGGCCTGCATGATGCCCGTGGCGGTGGCCCCCGCGGCCTCGCGCTCGACGACGCCGATGCTCGCCGAGACCGCCAGGCGCTGCCCGGCGAGGTCGAACGGCAGTTGCAGCGCCGTCAGTACGGAATCGGCGAGGCCGGTGGCCTGCCCGGTGCCGGTGGAGTCCTCGACGAGGACGGCGAACTCGTCCCCGCCCAGCCGGGCGACGAGGGTCCCGCTCCGCGCGAGGCGGGCCGCGCAGTCCGACAGCCGTCCGGCGACGGCTTCGAGCAGCCGGTCGCCGACCCGGTGGCCGAGGGTGTCGTTGATGGCCTTGAAGCCGTCGAGGTCGAGATAGCACAGGCCGATCCGGCCGGTGCGGCTGTCGGCGCCCTGCAGCGCGGTGGCGAGGCGCTCGAAGAACAACTGCCGGTTGGGGAGCCGGGTGACCGGGTCGTGCATCCGCAAGTGGCGCAGCTGCTCCCGCAGTTCCCGGGTCTCGCCCAGGTCCTCCACGGACATCAGCGCTCCGCCGGGGACGGGCACCACGACGACCTCGGCCCAGACCGTGCGCCCGTCCGGTCCGCACACGGGTCTGGTACGGCGCAACTCCCCGCGCCGCCCGGTCAGCACGTCCTCGTACTCGGCGTACTCCGGGCTCTCCCCGAGCGGGGTCGCCTCGCCGCCGGCGCCGGTGAAGCCGACCAGCTCGGCCGCGGTGCGGGTGGCGAGCAGCACCGGGTCCGCGCCGAGCAGCTCGCCGAACGCCGGATTGGCCTCGCGCACCCGGCCGTCGGAGTCGACCAGCGCCATCGGCAGCCGCGCCACGTTGAAGGCGGCACGGTAGTCGCGCACCTCCGGGGCCGACCGTTCCCGGGCTGACCGTTCCGGGGCTGACCGTTCCGGGGCCGAAGCATGACGCTGAGTGACCGTCGTGGCCGTCGCCTCGGGTTCGAGGTCCGGGCCTCCCGAGGGTCCGCCCACCGCTGGCTCCCGCATATCTGTCGTCTCGCACACATGGTCGTGGAGGAATCGAATGACCGCCAAGAGGCGGCGTTCATGCTGGAAATGTGCCGATCATAGACGTTGGGGAATTGGCGCGGCCACCGCCGTCGTGGTGATTCTCGGCACGTGGCAGACGATCTTGATCATTTGTGATGAGCCACTGAATTCCATTGATCGATTTCAGTCACTCATTACGCACTGTAGTGATCGGACCGTAACCCGGGCGGCGCAGCACAACAGGGCAAAACGTAGCAAACCGTAGCAGCGTGATGTGGGTGTCCCGACCCCGTACGGGAGGTCCACGTGCCGCTGTCAGGGCTACCCATACGTGCGCATCGGCGATTCCGCCGGAGCGTCCGCGGGCATGCCCACGGTGGGCTCCGGGCGGTCGTCGCCGCCGTCAGCGTCTTCGCGGCCGTCGTGGCGTGGACGCTGGTCACCGGCCCCGCGGCGGGGGGCTCGGACTCCTCGCTGTGCGCCCTGTCGCGGACCCGGGCCCACCACTCCGAGGGCGTCAGCGCCTGGAACGCCGCCTACCCGAGGGCCCGTGGCGACGTTGACGCGCTGATGGTGTTCCTGGCGTTCCCCGACGCCGCCCCCACTATCAGCCCGGGCGAACTGGCGGCCGATCACTTCCCGGCCACCGCCGACTTCTTCGCGCGGGCCTCGTACGGCACCTTCCGGCTGCGGCCGCGCCTGCTGCCGCACTGGCTGCGCATGCCCGCGCCGTCCACCGCGTACGGCATCGGCCGTGACTGGAGCCCCGCCCTGCGCGCCCGCTACCTGCGCGACGCCGTGGTGGCGGCCGACGGGCAGGTGGACTTCTCCCGGTACGGGGTCGTCTACCTGGTCGCCGACCCCGACGCGCCGGGCGTCGACCCGGACGCCACCAAGGTGGTCAACCTGGGCCGGCCGGTCCAGGTCGACGGCGCGGACCTGCACCGCTTCGTCACCGTCTTCGAGGGCCACCCGCCGGACATCAACGTGCTGGCCCACGAGACCGGGCACGCCTTCGACCTGCCCGACCTCTACTACCGGCCGCCCGCGGGCAGCAACGCCGACTGGGACACCCACGTCGGCGACTGGGACCTCATGGGCAGTCAGTTCGGGCTGTCCCCGGACTTCTTCGCCTGGCACAAGTGGAAACTGGGCTGGCTCCGGCAGTCGCAGGTCCGCTGCGTCACCGAGGGGGGCACGCACACCTTCCGCCTGAGCCCTGTGGAGCAGCCCGGCGGCACCAAACTGCTGGTGCTGCCCGCGGGCCTGGAGGGCGCCGTCGCCATCGAGGCCCGCGCCGCCCTCGGCAACGACCGCCTCACCTGCAGCCAGGGCGTGCTGATGTACCGCGTCCGGGCCGACGTGTCGTCAGGCGACGGCCCCGTGGACGTCGTCGACGCCCACCCCGCCAGCGACGGCTGCCGGGAGTCCTCGGTGTACCCGCCGCTGGCCGACGCGCCGCTGCGGACGGGGGAGACGTACGCCCTCGGCCGGTCGGCGCGCGTCCACGTCGCCGACCGCCACTCCGACGGGTCCTGGACCGTCCAGGTCACCCAGGGCTGAGGCGATGCGCGGTCCCCGGGCACTCGCGGTCGTGGCGACGCTCCTGCTCGCGGCCGGCAGCACCGCCGTCACCGAGGGCGTGCCCGCCGCGGCCCCGCCGGCCGACCGCCCCTGTGCGCTGCGCGCCGCGCCGGGCGTCACGATGTCCGAGGGGTTCGGCGGCGCGGACGGCCGCCAGTTCGCCCGCGCCACCGGCGAGGTGCGGGCCCTCACCCTGCTCGTCGACTTCCCCGACAAGCACGCCCCGTACAGCGCCGCCGAGCGCTACAGCGAGTTCTTCCCCGCCGTGCGGCACTGGTTCTACCGGGCCTCGTACGGGAAGCTGCGCTACGTCTCCACGCCGGTGCTGCGCTACATCCGCATGCCGAAGCCCTTCCACTCGTACGGAATAGGGCGCGGTTACGGCTGGCGCACGCACACGGCCATGATGCGGGACCTGCTGCGCGTCGCCGACCGGCAGATCGACTTCTCCGGGTACGACCTGGTCAACGTCCTGGTGACGCCCAACGCCGGGCCGCCCGCCGAACAGGCCGTCCTCTCGGTGACCTGGACCGGTGCCTCGGCCGTCACCACCGACGACGGCACGGGCCTGGACCGGGTCTCGCTGGTCTACGGCCACGACCAGTCGGGCGCGCGGGTGCTCAGCCACGAGAACGGCCACGCCTTCGGGCTGCCCGACCTGTACTCCGTCGAGGACTTCGGGCACACCGACACCCTGGCCGGCCAGTGGGACAGCATGTCCCTGGACTGGGGGCTGCAGGGCGACCTCTTCGCCTGGCACAAGTGGCGGCTGGGCTGGCTCGACGACTGGCAGGTCGTCTGCGTCCGCGACCCGGGCGCCCGCTCGGTGCACCTCACGCCGGTCGAGGTGCCCGGCGGCCGCAAGGCGGCTGTCATCCCCCTCGGCCGGACCCGGGCGTACGTGGTCGAGGCGCGCGCCGCCCGCGGCAACGACAGCGAGGCCTGCCGCGAGGGGGTGCTGGTCTACCAGGTGCGCACCGACGTCGACTCGGGGCGCGGGCCCGTCACCGTCGAGGACGCCCACCCGCGCACGACCGCCTGCGAGTACAGCAGCGCCACCTTCAACGCCCTCAACGACGCCCCTTTCTCCTCCGGGGGACGCTTCACCGACCGCGCCCGCGGCCTCACCGTCGAGGTCCTCGGCCGCGACCCGGACGACGAGGGCTGGACCGTGCGGATCACCACCTCGCGCCCGCTGTGGGACGGCCCCTAGGGCACCCCTAGGGGCCGGCGTTCGGGATGCGCGGCCGGCGGCCGAAGAGGTGGCCGGACATGACGAAAGGCGCCCTCCCGATGGGAGAGCGCCCAGGTCAACGGCCTTGCCGTGAGTGCGCCGCCAGGGACTCGAACCCCGAACCCGCTGATTAAGAGTCAGCTGCTCTGCCAGTTGAGCTAGCGGCGCTCGCTGACGTCGTAGACATTAGCATCCGCTTGCGGGCGGGTGAAAATCGATAATCAACCGGCCTCCGCGCGGGCCGCGCGGACGCAGGCCCACAGCAGGACGTCGGCCCCGGGGAGCCAGGGACGGCGGGTGTCGGGGGCCACCAGCCAGCGCGAGCGGCCGTGGCCGGTCTCGCTGTACGGCGGGGGCAGCGCCACCGAGTCCCCGGCGCCGTGGCACAGCACCGGTGGCACCGCCGGCCCCCACTCCTCCCAGGTCAGCAGCGAGGGGAGGCGTCCGGCGGTGCCCGGCTCGGCGAGCAGCAGCAGCCGGCCGCGCAGTGTGGCGGCCGGTCCGGAGCCCGGACCCGCGGACCACAGGTGCTCCAGGACCCGGCGTCCGAACAGGGCCGGGAGGTTCACCGCGTCGAAGGCCGTCCCGCACGGCAGCACGCTGGGCGCCGTGGGCCGCGCGGACCACAGGGCGCGCACGCTGCGCGGGAAGGCGCTGGCGGAGGCGAGCCAGTCGGCCCCGTCGGGGGTGGGGTACTGCGCGTACGGATATGGGTGGGAGGCGGACTCCGGCACGCCCCCCGGCCATGTGTGCCACTGCCAATCACTCATGACCCATACAACTACCGTGAGTGAACGTTTCGCTACACGACATCGCCCGAAGGCCGGACACGCCCGCCATGTGTCGGGTACCTTGCCCCGAACGCATATGCCAGGTGCGCCGTCAGGACAGCGCCGCGTCCCCGCCCCGCATCAGGCCCTCGCCGAACTCGATCATCCGCTTGGCGTAGTCCTCCGACCAGCCCGCCTGCTCACCGATGGCGGCGGGGGTCAGCCGGTCGAAACGCTTGGGGTCGGCCAGCTGGGCGGCGGCCATGGCCTGGAACTCCGTCGCCCGGTCCGCGGCCGCGCGGAAGGCGAGGGTGAGCTCCGACGCGCGGCCCAGGAGCTCACGGGGGTCCTCGATGGACTCCAGGTCGAAGAAGTGCTCCTCGTCCTCGGCCAGGGCGGCGGGCTCGAACAGCAGCTGGGCGGGTTTCAGGCGAGGGGCGGGCTGCTTTCCCGCCGCGCTGTGAGCCGACTGCGGCTCGGACATGAACGTACCTCCAGGATCGTCGGCGCCTTCCATTGTCCCGCCCCGCGCAAGAGTGCCCCGGGCGGACGGCGGGCGCGCTACGGCCGCCAGGTCACGCGGTGCTCGGACAGGTGCGCCAGCACGGCGTGGTTGGCCTCCCAGCCGTCCGGGAACTTCACCGTCACGCCCAGCTGCACCGGCTCCGTCGAGGGGTGCTCGTCGAGCAACTCCGAGACCCCCGCCCGGCACACCATGATGCAGGCGTGCCGGTGACGGGAGGCCAGCACGCACAGGCGTCCGGTCTCCAGATGGAACGCGGTGGCGTCGGGGCGCCCCGACAGCGGGTGCAGCACCACGGTGACGTCGAACTCCCGGCCCTGCAGCCGGTTGGCGGTGTCGACGGTGACTCCTGTCACCCCCAGGTCGGCCAGCGCCGCGCGCACCGCCGCCGCCTGGTCGCGGTGGGCCGTGCCCACCGCGATCCGGTCCGGGCCCACCGGGGCGGTGCCCCGTTCGGAGACGGCGACGCCTTTGCGGTCCAGCAGCCGCCGGACGACCAGCGCGATCGCGCGCACCGCCTCGGGGTCGGTCCGCGGGGTGCGCCGGGCGGGCAGCTCCAGCAGCCCCCAGCCCGAGGCGGCGGCCTCGTCGACCACCCGGTCCAGGCCCGAGCCGTCACCCGGCACGCCGAAGGACAGCCGCCGGTCCCCGTGGCCGGTGCCGCTGCGGAACGGGGTGTAGGGGTAGAAGGCGTCCGAGACCAGCGGTGCGGCGGAGGCGGGCAGCCGCCAGGACACCGGCAACCGGTGCTGCGGCAGCCCCGGGTTGTGGGCCAGCAGGGTGACCACCGCGCTCGCCGACGGGTCGTAGCTCAGCCCCGCCCACTGCTCGGCGCCGACCACGCTGAACGGGTCCAGCTGGCCGGGGTCGCCGACGAACAGCGCCCGCTCGAACAACCCGGCCACCTGCAGCAGCGCGTCCGAGCGCATCTGGTACGCCTCGTCGACGATGGCGTGCCGCCAGGGCTCCACGTCCTTGACGAAGGCCCACTTCGCGGCGGTCGCGATCACCACCTTGGCCCCGGCGAGGTCGGCCGCCTTGGCCGACTTCAGCACCGCCTCGTGACGGTCGAGCACCGGGTCCGGCAGCGAGTCGCTGCCGTGCAGCCGGCCGATCGGCAGCCCGGGGTCGGCGGTCGCCAGCCGGTCCACCAGGTCGTCCACCTGAGCGTTGGTCTGGGCGACCACCATCAGGGACTCGCCGGCCGCGACCAGCTCCTGCGCGGCGCGCACCACCAGCGTCGACTTGCCCGCGCCGGGCGGGGAGTCCACGACGACGCCGCGGTGCGTCCCGTGCAGGGTGTCGTGCAGGATCCGCTCGGTCGCGGTGCCGGCCGCGCGGGCGGCGTCGCTCACCGGGCTCACAGATAGTCCTCCGTGGTCGCGGGGTCGGGGCTCTCGGCGAGGGCGACGGCGGCCGCGGGTGTGTCCGCGGTGGCGGTCGCCGCCGCGGCGGCGACCGGGGGCCCGCCGTGGGTCCAGGGGGTGTCCTCCGGCTCCGGCAGCCCGGCGCCGCCGCGCGGCGCGTGCTCGAACAAGGTCCAGCAGACCTCGTCCCCTTCCTCCGGCACCGTGCCGGGATCGGGGACCTTGCCGCGGCCCATGCCGTTGACCACCCGCAGGAGCAGCGCCCCGGAGCCGGCCCATTCCACGAACCGGGCCTGCTGGGTACGGCCGTCCGGCAGCGCGCGGTAGAGCTTCGCGTCCTCGTCCAGATGCGGCCGGTCCTGTGTGAGGACCGTCACCAGCGGACGCGGCTTGGGCACCTTGCCCTCGCTCATGGCCATCTCCACCCGGTCGACCCGGCCGGCGAAGGCCTCCCCGGCCAGCCGCCGCCCGGCCATCACCAGCGGGTCGTCCAGTGCCTCCTGGGCCTCCAGCCGCACCTGCGCGGTCTCCCGGCCGGCGAGCTTCTGGGCCGCCGACACGGCGTCGTCGCGGCGGGGCTGCGGCGGCTCCCCGGCGCGCACCCGGTCGCGGTGGGAGGTGTACGACCAGCGGTCCCGCTTCCAGCGGTCCGCGACGTGGGAGCCCTCGGGCAGCTCGCGCAGCAGGTCCATCGAGCGCCACACCGCGTCCCAGGTCGGGCGCATCTGGCCGGCCAGCAGGCGGGCGATCTCCTCCCCGGCCCCGGTGATCCCGGCGTCGTGGCGGGCGGTGGCCGGGGCGAGCACCGTGTTGTCGAAGACGGGGTCGGTCGCGGGGCCGGCCGGCGGGAACACCAGCAGGCCGTCCGGGCCCCGGTGGGACTCCGCCCGGCGGGCGGCCTCGATGCCCGCCATGCCCTCCGGAGGCTCGATCCAGGCCAGCAGGGCGCCCAGGTGCTGGTCCTCGAGGTTGCTCTGGCCGGTCGCCCAGTGCCGGGAGAGCAGTTCGGTCGCGGACAGCAGCAGCGCGGAGCCCGGGGTGCGCGCGCGTTCCCCGTAGTGGGTGAGCCAGCGGCCGAGCAGGGGCACCCGGGCGGGCACCGGATGCGGCTCGTCGGGGTCGTCCTCGGCGGTGCGGCGGAAACGGGTGGAGCGCCCGAGCAGACGCACGTACTCCATGGCGGGGGTGTTCGCGACCACGATCTGGGGCGCGTCCGCGCAGACCTCCGACTCCTCCCGGTTGCGGGTCGCCGGCTCGGTCTCCGTGTCGTCCGCGTAGGACTCCAGATAGGGCAGCACCACCTGTGCCAGCTCGGCCAGGAAGGCGAAGCGCAGATCGCGGTCGCGCGGCTGCGGCACCGCCAGCAGCCGGGGCTCGTCCCGGTCCGTGCCGACCAGGGCGCCCAGCGGGGCGCCCACCTCGCCCGCGGTGGTCAGCGGGACGAGGACCAGCGGCCGGTCCGACAGATGGCGGTGGCGCACCGTCGCGAGCGGGGTCGCCCGGCCGGTCGCCATGGCCTCCGCCCGGGCCAGCACGGAGATCAGCGACATCCCAGCGCCTCCGCCCGCAGGGCGTGCGCCCGCCGCAGCGCGGCGACCGCGGGGTCGTCGGGATCGCCCTCGGTGCCCAGCGCGGCCGCCAGCACCTGCTCCACCTCGGTCAGCGCGCCCAGTTCACCGCGCACGCCGCGGCCGAGGACCTCCACCGCGCCGCAGGCCCGGGCCTGTTCGCGGCAGTGGAAGGACAGCTCGCAACTGGCCAGGCACTCGGGCGCGTACGCCGCGGGAAGCTGGTCGACCGCGTCGGAGAGCTCTGCGGCGGGGCGGGTCGCCGTCCGTCCGTCGTCGGCGAGCCGCAGGTCGAAGGTCGTGCCCTCGGGCAGGGAAGCGGCGATCTCCTCGATCCGCGTCAGCCGGGTCAGCTGCCGCCGGGTGACCGACAGTTGCTTGCGGACGTCGACGAACTCCGCGGCGGGCAGGTTGGAGAAGTCCTTGGGGCACACCAGCAGCACCCGGTGCTGCGGGGTGCCGAACCCCAGCCGCTCCAGCGCCAGGACGTACACCGCGGCCTGCCGGGCGGCGGCGCCGACCTTCACCGCGTCCGCGGAACCGTCGAGGATCGGGAAGGACTTGACCTCCACCACCGTCCACGAGCCGTCCGGCCGCACGGCGATGGCGTCCGGTTCGAGGTAGACGGGGGAGTCCGCGACCTCGAGCACCAGCAGGGGGTGGTCGAGCAGCGTCCACCGGCCCGCCGCCGTCGCCTCCTTGAGCGCGAGGCGGGTACGGGCCACCCGGCCCTCGGGGCCCGGTGCGGACAGGTCGGGCAGCGCGGCCTCCGTGCTCTCGGGCGCGCCCAGCAGGCGCAGCAGTTCGGCGCACCCCTCGGCCTTCACCCGTGCCTCGAAGGCATGGCCCCGTACGAAAGCGAACTGGGACTGCCCGAAGGGCGCGGGGTTGCCCAGCACGCGGGCCACCGCCGCCTTGTCCACCCCCGCGGCGTCCATCAGCGCCCGGCGCCGGCACCCGGGGTTCGCGGCGAGCGCCGCCAGGGCGCGCGCGTCCATGGGGCGCGGCACGGTCGTCGGGCCACGCAGCGCGGCCAGCCGCTCTCGCAGATCGTGCGTAGTGCTCACCCGCGCAAGTCTCGCACCACCCACCGACAACGTGGGCCACAATACGGACGCCGCCGGTCCGCGGCCCAGGACCCGGTGTCAGCGCCGCGGTTCGACCGCAGGCGCCGGCAGGATCCCCACGTCCGCCGGGGCGACGTCGCGGGAGGTCGCGACGACCGTGGAGGAGGCGTGCCGCGGTGCCGCGAACCGGGTGCGCGCGGCGTCCCGTGTGAGGTCCACCACACGCAGCGCGGGGCGCGCCAGAAGGAGTCCGACGCCCATCACGGCGACGCCGGCCAGGGCGTCCAGCAGGTAGTGGTTGGCGGTGCCCATGACCACCAGGGTCGTGCCGAGGGGGTAGAGGACGCCCAGGGCGCGCACGAAGGGCGTGCGCCCGTGGCGCCAGAGCATGATGCCGCACCACAGCGACCAGCCGACGTGCAGGCTCGGCATGGCGGCGTACTGGTTGGTCATCGCGCCCAGCCCGCGCGGCGCGCTCGCCTCCGCGCCCCACCAGCCGTACGAGCCGTACTGCGCCATGGTGTCGACGAAGCCGTGTCCGGCGGCCAGCAGCCGCGGCGGGGCGGTGGGCATGAGCGTGAAGCCGATCAGCCCGATCAGGGTGGACACCAGCAGCCAGGTGCGGGCGAGGCGGTAGACGGTCGGCCGCCGGCGCCACAGCCAGACCAGCACCAGCGGGGTGACCAGGTAGTGGAGTGAGGCGTACCAGAAGTCGGCGGGAACGCCGAGCGCCCGGTAGCGGCTGAAGAGGGAGTTGAGCCAGCGCTCCGGGTCGATGCTCAGCGCGCTTTCCAGGTGGAGTACGGCGATGCCGTGGTCGACTGCCCGGCCCACGTCGCCGCGTACGAGGAGGCGGCCCGCGGTGTAGAGGCCGTAGACCACCGCGATCAGCGGCAGCTCGGTCCACCAGCGGAGCCCGCCCCGGTAGGCGGACGCCCGCGGGGCGGTCATGCTCATGGTCATCCGGCCGTTCTCCCCCCATCTCTCCCTTTGAGAGTCACATCGGATTACCGTACGACGTACGCTAAGCAACCTGGGCACCGCCCCCGCCTATTCCCTTCACCCCCGATTCGTCCTGGATTCAAACAACCGTGCTCGGGAAGGCGTGCGAAAAGACGCCCCGCCACCTCCCCGGGTTGCCCCGGAACGCGGGAGAATCAAGGAAACCGCTCAACCTCCCGACCGCTCACCCACGATTCCCCCCGACCGGACACACATCCCTCATGACTGTCACTCCGCCGGCCCGCTCCCCACGGCGCCGCGTCCCCCGTAACACCCTGAACCCGGACCGCATCCTCGACGCCGCCGTAGCGCTCCTCGACCGCCACGGGCCCGAGGCCTTCACCATGCGCGCGCTCGCCCAGGAGCTCGGCGTCGGCACCATGGCCGTCTACTCCCACTTCAAGGGCAAGGACGAGATCATCGACGCGGTCAACGAGCGACTGCTCGGCGAGATCGAGCTGCCCTCGGGCACCGGCCCGCCGCGCGGGCAGCTTATTGAACTCTGTGTCGGCATGTATCGGCTTTTCAGCGAGCATCCGTCCGCGCTCCAGTTGCTCACGAGCCGCCCGCTGCGCGGAGACGAGCCCATCGCCGTCATCGACCGCATGCTCTGCATGCTGACCACCGCGGGACTGGACCCGTCCGCCGCCGTGCGCGCCCAAGTGGCGCTGATGCAGTACACGGTCGGCGCCGCCCTGTGGGTGGTGCGCCGCAAGCGCGCGGAGTGCGAGGAGGCCGAGGCCGGGCTGCGCGAGAAGATCCGCAGCCGGCTCGCCGACCTGCCGCCGGACAGCTATCCCTCGCTCGTGGGCCTGGCCCCCGAACTCGTCGCGGCCCAGCAGTCGGGCCAGGCGCAGTACGAGGCCGGGCTGTCCGCGCTGCTGGACGGCCTGATCCGCGCATAGCCCGCGCACATGGGAACGCCCCGGCCGGGGCGGGGTGCTGAACTGCCGGCCGGGGCGCCCGTGTGGGGGGCGGAAATGGTCGCGTGCGCGGCCTCAGCCGCCGTGGGCCGCGAAGGCCTTGGAGCGGGCGCCCGCGTCCCCGGTCACCTCCCGGAGGACGGCGACCCCCAGGGTGGGACGGCGGTGGTGAGAGTTCCGACGCCTCTTACGTCTATTACGACTACTGCGACGTCTACTGGGGTTGACCCGCCGGTCGCGGGATCCGGCCGGAGCCCCGGCCGGGTCCCGAGCGGCGGTGGCCCACCGGAGTGGCCCACCGGAGCCCGCCGCGGTTCAGGCCTCCGTGGTCGCGGCGGGGCGCCTCAGCCGCCTGCGGCGCACCACCCGGTGGTTGCGCTTGCCGCCCGTCGCGAGCGGACGCAGCGCGATCCACACCCGGATCTCCGCGTCTCCCAGCACCGAGGCGCCCAGGCGTACGTCGCCCCCGGTCGATTCCGCGAGGCGCCGTACGATGTCGAGCCCCAGGCCCGTCGAACCGTCCCCGCCCGCGCCCTGGCCGCGCCGCATCGCGGCCGCCGGGTCGGAGATGCCCGGGCCGGCGTCGGAGACCAGCACGATCACCGCCTCCTGGCTGCTGTGCACGTCCACCGCGAAGGCCGTGCCCTCCGGGGTGTGCCGGAAGACGTTGCCGAGCATCGCGTCCAGCGACGCCACCAGATCGGTCCGGAACACCGGTACCCGCACGGGGTGTTCGACGCCGGCGGTGCTCACCTCGCGCCCCTGGTCCTCGGCGAGCGCCGACCAGAAGGCCATCCGCTCCCGGATCACCTCGGCCGCGTCGCAGCCCACCGCGACCGGCTGGGTCTGCGTCTGCTGGGCCCGCGCGGTGCGGATGATCTGGTCCACCTCGCGCTCCAGCTGGGCCACCGCGTGCCGGGTCTGCTCCCCGGCCGGACCGTCGCCGAGCGAGGCGGCGTTGAGCCGCAGCACCGTCAGCGGGGTGCGCAGCCGGTGCGACAGGTCGGCGGCCAGCTCCCGCTCGTTGGCGAGCAGTTGCACCACCTGGTCCGCCATCGCGTTGAACGCCACGGCGGCGGAGCGCAGTTCGGCCGGGCCGTCCTCCGGGACGCGTACGGTCAGGTCCCCGCGGCCCAGGCCGTGCGCGGCCTCCGCGAGGCGCTTGGCGGGGCGCACCATGCGGGTGCCCAGCCGGTCCGCCACGGCCACCGCACCGACGATCAGGGCAACGCCGACCAGCGCCAGCACCGCCCAGGCGGCGGTGACCCCGCGGCTGACCTCGCCGTCCGGCACGAACACCTCGACCACCGCCACCGACCCCGAGCTGACCGCGGTCGGCTGCAGCAGGGCGTAGCCCCCGGCCACCGGGACGGTGGAGGCCCGGCCCAGCTCCGAGGCGCGTTCCAGGTCGGCGTCCGGCGCGTGCGGGTCGCCGATCCGCACCCCGGCCGTGCCCTCGGTCGCCGGCACCCGCACCGCGATCCGCCCGTCGGCGCCCGCCTGGGTGGAGGCCACCGCCCGCTCCAGCTGGATGCGGTCGGTGGTGATCGCCAGCGCCGGGCCTATCGCCGCGGCCTGCCGTTCGGCATTGCCGATCGCCCGGTCACGGGCCATCTCCTTGACGGTGAGCGCCAGCGGCACCGCGAAGGCGACGACGACCATGGCCGTCACCGCGACGCAGACCTTGACCAGCGCCCACCTCATCGCGGTGGCTCCAGCTTCACTCCCACCCCGCGCAGCGTGTGCAGGTAGCGCGGCCGGGCCGCCGTCTCGCCCAACTTGCGGCGCAGCCACGACAGATGGACGTCGATGGTCTGGTCGTCGCCGTACGACTGCTGCCACACCTCGGACAGCAGCTCGCGCCGCGCCACCACCACGCCCGGCCGGGACGCCAGGAAGGACAGCAGGTCGAACTCACGGCGGGTCAGGTCCAATGGGGCCCCGTCCAGGACGGCCTGGCGGCGCAGGACGTCGATCTGCAGCCCGCCCACCCGCAGCACCCGGTCCGCCTCGTGGGTGCGGGAGCGGCGCAGCACCGCCGTCATGCGGGCCGACAGGTGCTCGACCGAGAACGGCTTGATGAGGTAGTCGTCGGCGCCCGCGTTGAGCAGCCGCACGATCTCCGACTCGTCGTCCCGCGCCGTCGCGATGATGACCGGCACGTCCGTGATGCCGCGCAGCATCTTCAGCGCCTCGGCCCCGTCCAGGTCCGGCAGGCCGAGGTCCAGGATCACCACGTCGAAACCGACCTGCGCGACCTCCCGCAACGCCTCCAGGGCGGTGCCCACGCTCCGTACGGTGTGCGCGGCCTCGGTGAGGTGCCGGATGAGGGCGGAGCGCACGAACTGGTCGTCCTCGACCACGAGCACACTTGCCATGGCCCGCAACCTAGCCCATCAGGGGGATGCCGGTGGGCGCGAGCACGTCAGGACGGGAAGCGCAACCCCCGGCTCCGTTCCAGGGGTGCGTCCGGCACCATGGGCGGATGCGAAAAGGGCTGGCGCACGCCGGAGCGTGGACGCTCGCCACGAGCGCCGCCGTCGCGCTGTCGTGGTTCGGCGTCCACCACGTGCTGGCGGGCACGGCCTACGACCCGCCCCGGGCCCTGCCGATCTCCGAGCCGGTCGCGGAGAAGGTCCCCGCCCCCACGCGGTCCCCGGACGGCGCCGCCTCGGACCGGGCCGCCGGACCCCGGGTCACGCCCCGCACCAGCCCCTCCACCGCCCCCGCCCGCCCGCGCGGTTCGGCCACGCCCGCCAGGACCTCCTCCGCCGACACCGGCAACGTGCACGGTTACACGGTCGAGGGCGGACGCGTTGTGCTCGACCTCGGCGAGACCTCCGCGACCCTGGTCTCGGCGACGCCCGACTCCGGCTGGGAGATGAAGGTCCGGAAGCAGCCTGAGTGGATCCGGGTCGACTTCGTCTCGGCCACCACGACCTCCTCGCTCTTCTGCACCTGGAACGGGCACCCGCCCACGGTCGACACCTACAAGGCGCAGAACACGGGCGGTTAGCGGAACACCGACTCCGGGGGGACGGGGGAGGCCGCCGCCGTGGCGTCCGTGACCGCAGCCGCGCCGCCCGCGAAGGCCTCCAGGTCCCTGCCGTGCTCCACCCGCCCCGGGTGCGGGTCGGAGGCCACGCGCCGGGTGAACTCCGCGACGGGCAGCTCGCCGTCCGCGGCCACCAGGATCACGTTGCCGAAGCGCCGTCCCCGCAGCACGGCGGGATCCGCCGCCAGGCACGCGTGCCGGAAGCACGCCCGCACCGTCGCGATCTGCGCCCGCAGGAACTCCAGCCGTCCGCCGTCCGCCACATTGGCGGCGTAGAGCCCGCCGGGCGCCAGCGCGTGCCGCACCTGCGCGAGGAACTCCGTGCTGGTCAGGTGGGCGGGGGTGCGGGCCCCGCCGAAGACGTCCGTGATCACCAGGTCCGCCCAGGCCTCCGGGACCTTGCCCAGGCCCTCGCGGGCGTCGCCGCCGCGCACCTTGATGCGCCAGGTGCGGTCCCAGGGCAGCTCCCGCCGCACCAGCTCGACCAGCGCGGTGTCCAGCTCCACCACCTGCTGCGTCGAGCGCGGCCGGGTCGCCGCGGTGTAGCGGGCCAGGGTCAGCGCGCCGCCGCCGAGGTGCAGCACGCGCAACGGGCGGCCGGGCGGGGCGGCGAGGTCGACGACGTGGCCGAGCCTGCGCTGGTAGGAGAAGTCCAGGTGCTCCGGGTCGTCGAGGTCGACGTGCGACTGCGGTGCCCCGTCGATCAGCAGCGACCAGCCCCGTGGCCGGTCCCGGTCCGGCACGAGCTCGGCGAGGCCTCCGCCGACCTGCTCGCGTATGCCTTCGGGTGCCTTCGTCGTCCTCGTCCTGCGCGGTGCCATGCCACCCAGTATGGGCGGCGGGCGCAGGGCCGGCTCAGAGCCGGTCGGCCAGCTCGATCATCCGGGCCGCCTCGCCGAGGGCGTCACGCAGCACCGCCGGGTCCGTCACGGCGGTGTCGTTGCGCGGCGGCACGAGCCAGCCGGTGCCCGCCACCGGCGGCTCCCGCAGCTCGCCGGGGACGGTGAAGCCGCCGCCCGCGGTCTGCGTGCAGGCGCTGCCCGGCAGGTCCCAGCCGTCGGCCGTGCCGGGCGGCACCAGGAAGCCGAGGCTGTCACCCGAGCTGTCGTGCAGCACGGGCCCGAGGCCGGTCCGCAGGCGCAGGATGTCCACGGCCTCCAGTCCCTGCCGGGAGGGGACGGTGACCAGGTCCCATGGCTCGTCCAACAAGGCGAATCCTCCTTGGGGTCGGACGGTGGGTCGCACGATGGATTGCACCGTGTCCAACGCGCGCGGACGTCAACAGCTACGCCTCCCTGACGCCGTCAGGGGTGGCGTTTCATGGCGAATGGAGGGTGAGATATCCCTTTTGTAGCCAAACCCCCGGTACGCGGACCCTCTCAGCGAGTACGGTCGTCGCGCCGCCACCCGGCACCGCACCGACCGTCCAACGGGAGCCCGGCGATGGACTCGTCACCTTCCACCCCCAACACAGCCTTCCGGCGCCTGCGCGGAGACCGGTCCCCCGGTGAGTTCGCCGCCGCCGTGCGCCGCGCGGGGCGGGACATCGGCGAGCAGGTCAGCTGCGACGCGCGCTACATCGGCCGCGTCGAGTCGGGTGAGATCCGCTGCCCCAACTACGCCTACGAGCGGGTCTTCCGGCACATGTTCCCCGGGCGCGACCTCGCCGACATGGGCTTCGAACCGCGTGAACTGGTCCGCGGCCGGCGGATCCCGGCGGCCGCGGCCCCCCGGCCGGCCCCGCGGCCGAGCCCGTACGAGACCGAGACCGACGAGGAGAGCGACGTGCTGCGTCGCGCGTTCATGACCGGCGGCCCGGCCGCCATCGCCACCACCCTCGTGCTGGGGCCCGCCGCCGTGGCGGAGACGGTGCACAAGGTCGGCAGACCCCAGGCCCGGGCCGTCCGCGCGGCCGTCCGCGAGATCCGCCTGCACGACGACCGGCACGGCGCCGGCGCGCTCTACCGCCAGGCCGGCCACTCCCTCGGCGCCGCGTACCGCCTCCTCGACGAGGGCACCTACAGCCAGGCCGTCGCCGAGGACCTGATGGGCGGTGCCGGTGAACTGGCCATCTCCGTCGGCTGGCTGGCCCACGACTCCGGGCGCCTGGCCGACGCGCGCTCCTTCTACGGCGAGGCACTCGCCACCGCCCGCATGGCCGGCGACCGCGCCCTGGAGGCGCACGCCTTCTGCAACGCCTCCTTCCTCGCCCGCGACGCCGGCCGCTCCCGCGAGGCGGTCCGCGCCGCCCAGGCCGCCCAGCAGGCCGCCCGCCACCTCGGCTCGCCCCGCCTGCTCTCGCTGCTCGCCCTCCGCGAGGCGGGCGGCTGGGCCGGCCTCGGCGACCGCCCCGGCTGCGAACGCGCTCTCGCCCGCGCCCACACCCTCTTCGGCCGAGGTCCCTGCGCCGCGGACCCGGAGTGGATGACCTTCTACGGCGAGGCCGAACTCTCCGGCCTGGAGGCCCAGTCCTGGTCCGCCCTCGGCGACCACCACCGTGCCGCCGAGCACGCGCGGCGCGCGGTCGGCCTGCAGGCCCCGCACTTCACGCGCAACGCCGCGCTGTACACCGCGGAACTCGCCAACAACCTCGCCTCGGCCCGCCGGGTCGACGAGGCCACCGACGCGGGCATCCGCGTCCTCGACCTCCTGGGCGGCGTCCAGTCCCCGCGCGTGCGGGGCATGCTCGCCTCTGCCGCGCAGACCCTCCAGCCGTACTCCCGGCGCCCGGACGTCGCGGAGTTCCTGCGCCGGCAGGCGCAGTCGCGCAGCGCCTGACCCGGCGAGCCCGCGCGCGCGGCATGTGTGCGGACTCGCGCCGACCGGCCCATTACCGGAACGGGCCGCAGGCCCCTCTAGCCGTCGGCGAGTTTGTAGTCGTAGTAATCCGCGGGCCCCGTGAGGACGGCCCGGAAGTAAAGCGGTTCGCCGTCCGTGTCGAGAGGGACTTCGTGCCCGGCAACCCGCGTGAACCCCAGGGACAGCCCGGGTACGAAAGCGTAGAGCCGCTCGTCCAGCGTGAGTCCCATGCCTTCGAGCCGTTCGAGCAATTGCCGGGCCGGGGTGCGGAAGACGTCGAGGCCCCGGAAGGTGACGTTCACCTCCTCGGGGCCCGGCCGCGGGATCCACACCTCCGCGGAGGTGAGGGCCTTGCCGTCCCTGAGAGTGAAGGTGATCTCGAACTGCGGATGGACGGCCAGCACCTTCATGGGGCGGAAGACGCTCGGAGCGTCCTCGTCCTGCACCTGGATTCTTCCGAGTCCGGCGGCCGCTTCCTTGACATCCGCCGCCGGCATGCCCAGCGGAAATCCGGTAATGCCGTTCGGCGGGTCCAGTTCGATGTCCATGCGCGTCATTGTTACGGCCACCGCCGTCCCCTATCGCTGCGGCCGGACGGCGACGCCGGCGCGGCGGTAGGCGCCGTACGACATGGCGTCGCTCCCGTCGAGCAGGATCACGTACGCGCCGCCCCGCGCCCAGCGGACGTGCCGGGTGGCGTCGATGTCCGGGTACGGCCAGGGGCCCGCGGCTTCCGGCTCCCCGAGGCGCTCGCGCAGCAGCGCCGCCACCCGCAGGTACTCGGCGTCGTAGTCCGCCGCCGTCGCCTCGCCCCGTACGTCCGGGCGGCTGTGCCAGGGCCCGAACTCGTCGTCCCACTCGGCCGGGTCCTCGGGGTCGGCGAAGAACGCGAAGGGGTGCAGGACGTAGCTGCCCGCACGGCACCCGGTGTGGGCGCACACGGCGTCGCGGGAGCCGTCGTCCACGCAGCCGGGAGGATCGCCGAGCTCCAGCCACCACTCGTCGACGTCTTCCTCGCCCCCGGGGAGGAACTGGATCTCCCACCAGCCGATGTCGGGCCCCTCCTCCTCGTCCTCCACGACCTCCCAGCCGTTGGCCACGAACGCGTCCTCGACCGCCCGGCGGCTCCATGGCAGGTCCGCCAGCGCGACCATCCGGTCCACGAAAGCCTTGTCCGCGTCGAAGAGTTGTACGGCCATGACGCGTGACCCTAGCGGTCCGGCCTAGGCTGCCCCCATGCCTGGACCGCAAATGCCGCAGATCCGTGCCTTCGTCGTCGCCTTCGCCCGCCGCCAGGCCGCGCGCACCGTCGAGCTCCCCGGCGGCTTCGCCGTCCTCGACGACGCCTACGCGCACTCGCACGGCAACAACCACGTGGTCGTGGACGGCGACGTCGACCCCGAGGCGCTGCCCGTCCTCGCCGACGAGGCGCTGGGCCACCTGAAGCACCGCGCGATCACCGTCCTGGACGACACGACGGGCACCGCCTGCGCCGGGCCCCTGATCCGCGCCGGCTACCACCACTCCGCCGAGCTCGTCATGCTGCACACCGGCCCGGTCCCGGACGGCGGTCGCGCGGAGGAAGTGGACCTCGACGCCTTCCGCGAACCCCTCGCCCGGCGCTGGCGCGGCTTCCTCCCGGAGGCGGGTGAGGACGTCGTCCGCCAGCTCGTCGACCGCCGCGAGATCCGTCACCGCGGCGCGGACGTCGTCCGTTTCATCGGGGCGCGAACACCCGAGGGCGACGTCGCGTCCTGGGCGGACCTCTACATGGACCGTGCGTCGGGCACCGCCCAGGTCGAGGACCTCATCACCGCCGAGGCCCACCTCGGGCACGGCTACGCGGACGCCGTCCTGTCCACGGCGCTGCGCCAGGCCGTCGACGCCGGCTGCGCCACCCGCTTCCTGGTCGCCGACGCGGACGACTGGCCCCGGCTCTGGTACGGCCGCCGCGGCTTCACCGTCGTGGGCCGCTTCCACAGCTTCGGACGCGGCTGACGGTGCCCTTCCGTAGTCTTGTGGACACGGAGAGTGCGGGGGTGGGTGCGGATGAACGGCGAGGCGACCCGGCCGCCGATGGCGTGGCGGTACTGCGGCAACCAGGTCAAGCTCTGGCGTGAGCAAGCGGGCGTCACACGCGAGCAGTTGGCCCGCGAGGCGGCGTACGGCTACGAGACGGTGAAGTCCATGGAGCAGGGCCGCCGCCGGCCCAGTTCCCGTCTGCTCCAGGTCGCGGACCAGCTGTGCGGGGCGGGAGGCAAGCTCACGGCGGCGCAGGAGTTCCTGAAACCGGAGAGGTTCCCCGAGCGCACACGTGAGTTCATGCAGGCGGAAGCCGAGGCGATCGCGCTGTACGGGTACGAGCCGTTGCTCGTCCCGGGGTTGCTGCAGACCGAGGCGTATGCCCGAGCGCTGATGGGCAACAGTTGCCCGCCGCTCGACGACGCGACGATCTCGGAACGAGTCGCGGCGCGGTTGGAGCGGCAGGAGAAGCTGCGGCGGAAACCCACGGCGTTGTTCGGGTTCGTGCTCTACGAGGCGGCCCTGAGGACGGGCGTCGGAGGCCCGGAGGTGATGAGACGGCAGTTGGAGGCCCTGCTCGCCGTGGGCCTACTGCGCAACGTCTCCGTTCAGGTGCTGCCAGCCGACCGCGTGGCGTATCCGGCGCTCAGTGGCTCGCTGGTGCTCCTGGAGACGGAGGAGCACGAACATCTCGCCTACGTGGAGGCGCAGGAGACCAGCGCCCTCTACAGCGAATCGATGAAGGTGAGCCGGCTGGCGCAACGTCATGGAATCATCCGCATGCAGGCCCTCGGTGTCGAGGAGTCGGCGCGGTTCATCGGCGAGGTGGCGGAGGCCCTATGAGAACCCGGCTGGTGTGGTTCACGTCCAGCTACAGCGACGACCAGGGAGGCAACTGCGTCGAGGTCGCCACCACCCCGCAGCGCGTGCACGTCCGGGACAGCAAGGACCCGGACGGCCCCGCCCTCTCCTTCACCCCCGCCGCCTGGGCGGAGTTCCTCCGCGACGTGGGACGGGACGCGGCGCCCCCCTCCGAATAGTGCGCCGCGTCCCGCCGGTCCGTCAGGACGCGGTGTCAGCCTCCGCCGCGTCGGGGAGCGCGCCCGTGCGGGCGACGCCCGCGTACCACAGGGCGCTGGACTTCGGGATGCGCTCCTGGGTCTCGTAGTCGACGTAGACCGCGCCGAAGCGCTTGTCGTACCCGTACGCCCACTCGAAGTTGTCCATCAGCGACCACAGGAAGTAGCCCCGCACGTCGGCGCCGTTGCGCACGGCGCGGTGGACCGCCTCCAGGTGGACGCGCAGGTACTCCACCCGCTCCGGGTCGTGCACGGCGCCGTCGGGGCCCACGGAGTCCTCGTAGGCCGCGCCGTTCTCGGTGATGAGCAGCGGCAGGTCGGGGAACTCGCGGTTCATCCGCATCAGCAGGTCGTACAGGCCCGTGGGGTCGACGGACCAGCCCATCGCGGTCCGTTCGCCCGGGGGCTGGTGGAAGGCGACGTCGTCCGCGCCCGGCCAGGGGGAGAACTCGCTGGAGCCGTGGCCGTCGCTGCGCGGCCCGTCGACGGAGGCGCCGTCGGACACCAGCGTGGGCGTGTAGTAGTTGATGCCGAGCACGTCCAGCGGGTGGCGCTTGATCGCGGCGAGGTCGCCGTCCTGGACGAAGGACCAGTCGGTCAGGCCGCGGGTGTCCTCCAGCAGGTCCTGCGGGTACGCGCCCTTGAGCAGGGGGCCGGTGAAGACCCGGTTGCCGACGGCGTCGATGCGGCGCGCGGCGTCCACGTCGGCGGGGGAGCCGGTGAGCGCGCGGACCTGGTGCAGGTTGAGCGTGATGCCGAGCTGGGCGCGGGCCGGGAGGACCGAGCGCAGGGCCTCGGCGGCGCGGCCGTGGCCCAGGTTGAGGTGGTGGGCGGCGCGCAGGGCGGCGACCGGGTCGGTGCGGCCAGGGGCGTGGACGCCGGAGCTGTAGCCGAGGAAGGCGCTGCACCAGGGCTCGTTGAGGGTGGTCCACAGCTGGACGCGGTCGCCGAGTGCCTCGCCGACGATCCGGGCGTACTCGCCGAAGCGCTCCGCGGTGTCGCGGGCGGGCCAGCCCCCGGCGTCCTCGAGCTCCTGCGGCAGGTCCCAGTGGTACAGGGTGACGGCCGGCTGGATGCCGTGCTCCAGCAGCTCGTCGGTGAGCGCGCGGTAGAAGTCGAGGCCGCGCTCCACCGCGGGACCGCGGCCGGTGGGCTGGACGCGGGACCACGAGACCGAGAACCGGTAGGCGCTCAGGCCGAGGTCGGCCATGAGGCGCACGTCGTCACGGAACCGGTGGTAGTGGTCCGCGGCGACGTCGCCGGTGTGGCCCTCGAAGACCTTGCCGGGGGTGTGGCTGAAGGTGTCCCAGATCGACGGGGTGCGCCCGTCCTCGGCAGCGGCGCCCTCGATCTGGTACGCGGCGGTGGCCGCACCCCACAGGAAGCCGGGCGGGAACTGGTGGCCGCCTACCGCGGCGGTGCCGCTCGCTGCGGGACGAATGTCGGACGCTGTCATACGGGAGCGCTCCCATCGGAACGAGTGAACAAGAGGAGTAAGGGGGGAGGGCCGCGGCGGGGCGAGGGGGTCAGCCCTTGACCGCGCCCTGCATGATGCCGCCGACGATCTGCTTGCCGAAGATCACGAAGACCAGGAGCAGCGGGAGCGTGCCGAGCAGCGCGCCGGCCATGATGACGGACTCGTCGGGGATGTAGCCGCGACCGAGGCTGGTGAGCGCGACCTGCACGGTCGGGTTCTCCTGGGTCAGCGCGATGATCGGCCAGAAGAAGTCGTTCCAGGCAGCGACGAAGGTCAGCATGCCCAGGACCGCCATCGCGGGCCGGGCGGCCGGGAAGACCACGTGCCAGACGATCCGCAGGCTGCTGGCGCCGTCGACGCGGGCGGCCTCGATGATCTCGGTGGGCAGTGCCTGGGAGAGGTACTGCCGCATGAAGAAGACACCGAAGGCGCTGACGAAGGTCGGCAGGATGACCGCCTGGAGGTGGTTCGTCCAGTCGAGGTCCGCGATCCACAGGAACAGCGGCACCACGCTCAGCTGCGGCGGCACCATCATGGTGCCGATGGTCAGCATCAGCAGGAAGTTCTTCATCTTGAACTGCAGCTTGGCGAAGGCGAAGCCGGCGATCGTCGAGAACAGCACCGTGCCGAGGGTGATGCTGCCCGCGACGATGGCCGTGTTCAGCAGCGCCGTGCTGAGGTTGGCCTCGGTCCACGCGGTCTGCAGGTTGCTGAAGAGGTTCGAGCCGAACCAGAACGGCGGCGGGGTCTGCGCCAGCCGCGAGTTCGTCCGGGAGGCGGCGATCGCGGTCCACACCAGGGGGAAGAGCGATATCGCCGTGAAGACGATCAGCACGATGTAGGTGAACGGGCCCGCGTGCAGCTGCCGTCCGGCCTTGGGCGCCCCAGGGGTGCGGCGCTTGGCCTTGGGGGGCGCGTCCGCCGGTTCGGCCGCCTGATCCGTCGGGTTGGTCGAGATGGTGGCCATCGTCGTCACCCCTCGTGGTTCTTGCGCAGCCAGCGGGCGACCAGCCCGTTGACGGCGGCGATCAGCAGCAGGAGCAGGAACATGGCCCAGGCGATGGCCGAGGCCCGCCCGAGGTGGTAGTTCGTCCAGCCCTGCTCGTACAGGTAGAGGCCCAGCGTCTGGAACTGGTGGGAGGAGCCGCCCTTCTCACCGCCGGGGCCGCCGAAGAGGAACGGCTCGCCGAACAGCTGCGTGGCGCCGATCGTCGAGACGACGATCGTGAAGAGGATCGTCGGCCGCAGCATCGGGATGGTCACGTGGCGGAACTGCTGCCAGCGCGTGGCGCCGTCCAGCGCGGCGGACTCGTACAGGTCGTGCGGCACGGCCTGCATGGCGGCCAGGTAGATCAAGGTGTTGTAACCGGTCCAGCGCCAGATCACGATCGACGACACGGCGATCTGCGAGGACCAGGTGCCCGCCCGCCAGTCGATGTGGTGGCCGAACCCGAGGTGCTCCAGCACCCAGTTGATCATGCCGTAGTCGGTGCCGAACATCAGCGTGAAGACCAGCGTCGCGGCGGCGACCGAGGTGGCGTACGGGGTGAGCATCGCGACCCGGAAGAAGGTCGAGCCGCGCAGCTTGTAGTTGAGCAGGTGGGCCAGGCCCAGCGCGATCAGCAGCTGCGGGACGGTCGAGATCACACCGATGGTGAACGTGTTCTTCAGGGCGTTCCAGAAGAACTCGTCCTCCAGCAGACGGGTGTAGTTGTGGAAGCCGACGAACTCGCGCGCGTCGAGGTTGGTCAGCTCCACCCGGTAGAAGGAGGACCAGCCCGTGTAGATCAGCGGGAAGAGGCCGAAGGCGGCGAAGAACAGGAAGAAGGGCGAGACGAAGGCGTACGGCATCGCCTTGACGTCCCACCGGTAGCGGCGGCTGCGCCAGCGGCCGCGTCGCTCGTCACGTGCGTCGCGCGGACGGTCGGAGCCGCCGCGCGGGGCCGCGCCCCCCTCGGAGGGGGGCGCGGTCACTGCGGTCATGTCGGAGATCTCCGAAGCCATGCGTGTCACTGGTCCAGTGCGTTGTCGATTTCCTTCTCGGCAGCCGCCCAGCCCTGAGCAGGGGTCTTGCCCTGCTGCTCGACCTGCAGGATGCCGACGTCGGTGATGGCCGTGTAGATCTGCTGGTCCTTCGGACCGATCACCAGGGTCGGGATGCTCTTGGCGGCGTCGGCGAAGATCTGGCCGATCGGCGCGTTGTTGAAGTACTCGTGCTTGGCGTCCTTGACCTCGGGCAGGTCATAGGCGCCCGGGGCGCTCGGGAAGCTCGCCTGCTTGGCGAAGACCTTGGCCTGCTGGGCGGGGGCGGTCAGCCACGCGGCCAGCTTGACGGCCTCTTCCTTGTTCTTGCCGGCCGAGGGCACGCCCACGAAGGAGCCGCCCCAGTTGGCGGGCTTCGGCGCGGCGGCGACGTCCCACTTGCCCTTGCCCGCGTCGCCGGCCTTCTCCTGGATGTAGCCGAGCATCCACGACGGGCAGGGGAGCGACGCGAAGCGGCCGTTGGCGAAGCCCTGGTCCCAGGCCTTGTCGAACAGCTTGAGCTTGGCGGTCATCTTGCCGGTGGTGGCCTCCATGGCCAGGTTCCAGGCCTCCTTCACGGAGGGGCTGGTCTTGTAGATGACCTTGCCGCTGCTGTCGTAGTAGCGCTCGGAGGCGGAGTTGCTGATCGCCTGGTAGAGACCGGCGGAGGAGTCCAGGAACGTGGTGCCCTTGGGCGCGTTCTCGGTGTAGGTCTTGCCCGCGTCCAGGTACTTGCTCCAGTCACCGGCCCACAGCTTGCCGACCTCGGCGCGGTCGGTGGGCAGACCCGCCTTCTTGAACAGGTCGGTGCGGTAGCAGATGGCCATCGGGCCGATGTCGGTGCCAAGGCCGACGGTCTTGCCGTCGGGGGTGCTGGCCTGGGCCCACTTCCAGTCGAGGTAGTTCGACTTCTCGACGCCCGCGGCCTTGGAGAGGTCCTCGAACTTCGCCGCCTGGGTGGCGACGATCTCGTTGATGTTGCCGACCTCGATGGCCTGGATGTCGCTCAGGCCGCTGCCGGCGGCGAGGTGGGTGAGGAGCTGCGGGTAGTAGGCGTCGTTCCGCTCGATCACGTTCTCCTTGATCGTGATGTTCGGGTGCGCCTTCTCGTACTCCTCGTACAGACCGGCCTGCTTGTAGCCGAAGACACCGAAGGTGCCGACCGTGAGGGTGATCTTGCCCTTGCCGTCGCCCTCCGAGCCACCCGCCTTCGCGGGCGCGTCGCTGTCCTTGGAGCAGCCGGCGAGCAGGCTCACTCCGAGCGCCGCCACTGCGGTTATCGCTACGGCCGCGGTACGGCCTCGTGGCCGGGACGACTTCCTTGTCGTGCGCATTCGGGTCCTCCGGGATACGTGCGGGAAGTGTACGTGTTCGCTAGTGTGGGAGCGCTCCCACATGTGATGTGTTGAAGAGTCTCCGTTCCCCGATGAGGTGTCAAGGGAGCAGACGCTCTAAGTTGGCGCAGTTACCACCTCGTGATTGGGAGGCCGTAATGGTGATCGGCGGACGGCGCAGCGGAAGGCCGACGCTTGAGGAGGTCGCCGCGCGGGCCGGAGTGGGCCGGGGCACCGTCTCCCGGGTGATCAACGGATCACCTCGGGTGAGCGACCATGCCAAGGCCGCGGTCGAGGCCGCCATCGCCGAGCTCGGCTACGTCCCCAACCGCGCGGCGCGCGCCTTGGCGGGCAACCGTACGGACGCGATCGCCCTGGTCATCCCGGAGGCCGAGACCAGGCTCTTCGCCGAGCCGTACTTCTCGGACATCATCCGGGGCGTGGGCGCCGAGCTTGCCGACACCGACATGCAGCTGCTGCTCACACTGCTGCGGACGCCCAAGGAGCGGCAGCGCTTCGCCCAGTACCTCACCGCCCACCGCGTCGACGGCGTCCTGCTGGCCTCGGTGCACGAGGACGACCCGCTGCCCGACCTGCTGGAGCAGCTGGAGATGCCGACGGTGCTGAGCGGCCGCCGCTCCGACCTGGAGTCGGTGTCCTACGTCGACTCCGACAACGTCGGCGGCGCCCGCTCGGCGGTCGCGCACCTGCTGGGGCTCGGGCGCAGGAGCGTCGCGACCATCACCGGCCCCCTGGACATGTACGTCGCCCGCTGCCGCCTCGACGGCTACCGCCAGGCGGTCGAGGGCGCGGGGCTGCTCCACGACAACGCGCTCGTCGCGGCCGGTGACTTCACCGAGGAGGGCGGCCGCGCCGCGATGCGGGCGCTGCTGGAGCGCCGCCCCGGCGTCGACGCGGTCTTCGCGGCCTCCGACGTCATGGCCGGCGGCGCGCTGCAGGTGCTGCGCGAGAAGGGCCGGCGCGTGCCCGACGACGTGGCGCTGATCGGCTTCGACGACTCCGCCATCGCCCGCCACACCGACCCGCCGCTCACCAGCGTGCGGCAGCCGATCGAGGAGATGGGCCGCACCATGGCGCGGGTGCTGCTGGAGGAGATCGCGGCGAGCACCGCCACCCGCCGGCACGTCGTGCTGTCGACCGAGCTCGTGCGCCGCGAGTCCGCCTGACGGCCGCGCGGCCGGAGCGCCCCCGGGGGGGGGGAGTGAGCCCCGTCACGTGAGGAGGCTCACGGTGTGACATGGGCCCACGAGGGCGTCAACCAGGGCTCTTTGTCATACCCCTCTCCTAAAATCAAGGCATGCCACCGACCGTTCTGGACCGTCGATCCGTCGAAGCCGCCAATGAGGCCATACGGCGGTACGTCGCGGGCCGGCGCACCTGGTCGCGCGCCGAACTGGCCGAGCTGGACCGCCTCCGCGGGATCTGGCAGGCCGCCCGCCAGGGCCAGGGCGACGCCCCGGCCGGCCGCCTTCCGGGCGAGGAGTGATCCCGCCCCGGCAATGCCGACAGAAGATGTCGGGTATGCCGGGGAGCATGGCGGCATGACGACCAGCTGGACAGACCTCGAAGAAGCACAGCCCGGACTCGCCGAGGCCGTGCGCACCCGATTCGGCGGCTACAAGCACCACGTCCTCGGCACCCTCCGTGCCGACGGCTCACCGAGGCTCAGCGGCATCGAGGCCGAGTTCCGGTTCGGCGAACTGTGGCTCGGCATGATGCCCGGCTCCCGCAAGGCCCTCGACCTGCGGCGCGACCCGCGCTTCGCGCTCCACGTCAACCCCGGCCCCGGCACCTCCATGGACGGCGGCGACGTGCGGATCTCCGGACGCGCCGTGGAGGTCACCGACCCGGCGGCGATCGCCCGCTTCACCGGCGAGGTGACGGTGCCCGCGGGGCCCTTCCACCTCTTCCGCGCCGAGATCGCCGAGGTCGTGCGCACCTACGTCGAGGACCCCGACCTCGTCCTGCAGGTGTGGCGGCCCGGCGCCCCGTTGCGCACGATCCGCCGCGGCAACGACGAGTCGCCCCCGCGCACGGACGGCTGACGCATCGTCAGGCCTTGGGGAAGGGGCTGTCCCCGCGCGCCACGGCCGCGACGAGCCCGGTGAAGTACTCCTGCACCAGCTGGTGGAGCTGGTGGCCGAAGCTGATCCGCGCCACCCCCAGCTCCGCCAGACGCGCCGGCGAGGGGCCACCGGGCCAGGACAGCACGTTCACCGGGCGGCCGTCCACGGCCTCGACGACGGCCCTGACGGCCGTCTCGTCCAGCGCCCCGATGGGGTAGACGCAGTCCGCGCCGGCCTCCAGGTACGCCCGCATCCGGTCCGCCGCGTCCGCCAGCCGCTCCGCCGGGCCGCCCGCGCCTCGGACGAAGCGGTCCGTCCGGGCGTTGATCACCAGATCGGGGTCCGCCGCGCGCAGGCCCGCGAGGTACTCCGCCTGCTCCCCGGCATCGGCCGGCGCCCCCGTGCGGTGGTCGGTGTCCTCCAGGTTGCAGCCCACGGCACCGGTCGCGGCCAGCCGCTCCGCCAGCTCCGCGGGCCCCATCCCGTAGCCCCGCTCCATGTCGGCCGTCACCGGTGCGGGGACGGCCCGGGCGATACGGGCGACCGCGGCGAGCATCTCGTCCGCGGGCGTCCCCTCCCGGTCCTCGTACCCCAGGGCGGGCGCCACGGCCGCGCTCCCGGTGGCGACCGCCGGGAAGCCCGCGTCGGCCACGGCGCGGGCCGAGGCGCAGTCCCAGACGTTCGGCAGGACCAGCGGGTCGCCCGGCACGTGCAGGGCGCGCAGCCGGGCGGCGAGGGCGGTGCGGGAAGGCTCGGTGCTCATGCACTCCACGCTACGAGCGCGGGCACCGGCCCGCCGAGGGCCATTCACCGCCCGCGAGGCGGGGCCACTTCAGGTGCGCGGTACGCCGGGGTGCCGCAAGCTGGACGGGTGAGCACCACCCCGATCGTCGTGTCCCCCGTCCAGGCCGGGGACCCGCCCTTCCGCATCGTCCAGATCGACGGGCAGCCCGTCGGCATCGCCCACGACCTGCTCGACGTCGTCCGGATCGCCCACGACGCCGGCCGGAAGCACGTCGACTTCGACGATCCGCAGGCCGTGCGCTGGCTCGGCGGGGGCAAGTACCACTGGTCCCCGTGAGGACCGCGGGACCTCCGGTCCCGCACACGGTTGCGTAAGATCCACTTCCCACGGTTGGGTGGTCCGCATGACTCGGACCCTCTACCTCTTCGCCGGCGCCGCCCCTCCCGTCTTCGACGTCGCGCGGGTCATCGAGGACGCCCAGGTGCGCGGCTGGAACGTCTGCCTCGGTCTGACGCCCACCGCGGCCCGCTGGCTGGAGCCGAGTCTGGACGGACTGGCGGCGCTGACCGGCCGCCCCGTGCGGCACCAGTACCCGCTGCCCGGCCATCCCGAGGTCTGGCCCCCGGCCGACGTGATCCTGGTGGCCCCGGCCACCTTCAACACGATCAACGGATGGGCGCTGGGCCTCACGGAGACGTTCGTGACCGGCACCCTCGCCGAAGGCATCGGCAAGCGCGTCCCGATGGTGGCGATGCCGTCCGTGAACGCCGCGCTCATGCAGCACCCGCAGTTCGAGCGCTCGCTGGAGATCCTGCGCACCGCCGGGGTCACGGTGCTGTTCGCGGACGCCGGGGCCGGGCCCGAGTACCCCTGGCAGCCGGCGCTCGCGGCGGCCGAGGCGGTGGCTGGCTAGAGGTGCCCAGGCCCGGGACGGGGGCCCGGGCGCCCGGTGGCCACCGGGCACACGACGAGGGGCCGGTCCGTTTTCACGGACCGGCCCCTCGTCGATCAGGGTGAGTGACGGGACTCGAACCCGCGGCATCCTGGACCACAACCAGGTGCTCTACCAGCTGAGCTACACCCACCATGACCGGTGCTTGCTATTGCTTCCCACCGGCCGAGAAAAAGTGTACAGGGTCCGGAGGGGTGCTCGCTGCCACGTTTTCCGTGGGTCTCTCACTCCACCGTTTCCGCAGGCAGGACGTACTTCGCGGCGATCGAGCGCGCCGTGTCGGTGTCGGGTCCCGGCTGCGGCACGAAGACGGCCTCGCGGTAGTAGCGCAGCTCCGCGATGGACTCCCGGATGTCGGCGAGGGCGCGGTGGTTGCCGTTCTTCTCCGGGCTGGCGAAGTAGGCGCGCGGGTACCAGCGCCGGGCCAGCTCCTTGACGGAGGAGACGTCGACGATCCGGTAGTGCAGGTGCTGTTCGAGCGTGGGCATGTCCCGGGCGAGGAAGCCGCGGTCGGTGGAGACCGAGTTGCCGCACAGCGGCGCCTTGCGGGGTTCGGCCACGTACTGGCGGATGTAGTCCAGGACGAGCTTCTCCGCCTCCTCCAGGGTCACGCCGCCGTCGAGCTCCTCCAGCAGGCCGGAGTTGGTGTGCATCGTGCGGACGATCTCCGGCATGCTCTCCAGGGCCTCGGCCGGCGGACGGACGACGATGTCCACCCCCTCACCGAGCACATTGAGCTCCGAGTCGGTGACGAGCGCCGCCACCTCGATCAGAGCGTCCTGGGCCAGGGAGAGCCCGGTCATCTCGCAGTCGATCCACACCATCCGGTCGTTCATACGTCTCACCCTACGGGGCGATCCCGTGGAGCAGGCATGGTCGCGCTGCGGCTGCGCCCCTCACGGGCGTCCCGATCACCCCGCGGACGCCGGGAGCCGTGCGGCTCACGGGGCTCGAAACGGCTGCCCGCCTGCTCCGGGATGCGCGCCGCGTAGGGCGGTTCGCCGTCGGTCTTGAGTGAGGCCGCCCCCGCCCCTGGCTGGCCGGGGATCTGCAGCACCCCGCCGTGACCGCGGTCCGCCGCGGCCGCCGGGCCGCGGCGCGGGACCGGGACGCCGCCCGCCTCGGCGCCGCGCGGTTCGCGGGTGGCGGCGAGCGCGCCGGAGTCCGGCTCGTCCTGCGGGCGCCGGGCCCGGTAGGCGGCCCGGTACGAGGCCGGGGAGGAGCCGAGCTGGCGGCGGAAGTGGCCGCGCAGGGCGACGGGCGAGCGGAAGCCGCAGCGGGCGGCGACCTCGTCGACCGAGTAGTCGGAGGTCTCCAGCAGCCGCTGGGCCTGCAGGACGCGCTGGGTGATCAGCCACTGCAGGGGCGCGCTGCCGGTCAGCGTGCGGAACCGGCGGTCGAACGTGCGGCGGCTCATGTAGGCGCGGGCGGCGAGGGTCTCCACGTCGAACTGCTCGTGCAGGTGCTCCAGCGCCCAGGCGACGACCTCGGCGAGCGGATCGCCGCCGATCTCCTCGGGTAAAGAGCGGTCGAGGTGCCGGGGCTGGCCGCCCCAGTCCCCGCGCCGCGGCGGCACGACCAGCCGGCGGGCGAGCGCGTTGGCGGCCTCGCCGCCGTGGTCGCTCCGTACGACGTGCAGGCACAGGTCGATGCCGGCGGCGGTGCCGGCGCTGGTGAGGACGTCGCCGTCGTCGACGAACAGCTCGCGCGGGTCGACGTGCACGGACGGGTAGCGCTTGGCGAGCGTCGGCGCGTACATCCAGTGCGTGGTGGCGGGGCGGCCGTCCAGCAGTCCCGCGGCGGCGAGCACGAAGGCGCCGGTGCACAGCCCGATGATGCGGGCGCCCTCCTCGTGGGCGCGGCGCAGCGCGTCCAGCGCCTCGGCGGGCGGGGGCTGCGAGATCGAGCGCCAGGCGGGGACGACGACCGTGCCGGCCCGCGACAGCGCCTCCAGCCCGTACGGGGCCGACAACTCCAGCCCGCCGGTGGTGCGCAGCGGGCCGTCCTCGCCGGCGCAGACCAGCAGCCGGTATCGGGGCACGCCCGCGTCCTGGCGGTCGATGCCGAAGACGGAGAGCGGGATGGAGCTCTCGAAGATGGGGCCGCCGCTGAACAGCAGTACGGCCACGACCTCCTGACGGCGCCGTGCCGACAACTTGCGCGGCCCGCGCCCCTGTTGGGCGGCGGCGGCCGGGCCTGACGGAACGGAGGTGCTCACCGGGGCGCCGGACGCTCCCGGGACGTGCGGGACGGCCGGTGTCCCCGTCGGCGCGGACGGTGCGGTGGACATGCCGGCGGCCGACTGGATCTCCGCCATGGTGCCGGTCCTGGACTCCTGTGTCATGGAGCTCAAGCCCCCCTCGGTCGTCTGGTCCTCTCGGTCCTGCACGGGTCCCCCGCCGTTGTCGCTCAAGATCGAATCTACTGGTTCCGCTGTACCCGCAGTGGCAAGTTCACCACCTGCCGGTATGTCGACATGACCACGTGGCGTGAAGCATTCGATCACGAAGCGTTCCCTTCGTGAAGTGTGCCTTCCGGGAGTGGAACCGGCGCACAGCGTCCGTGCGCCCCCTCATTCCGCTTCCGCCCCGGTGGCGGCGGGGGTTGTGGGACATGATCCCAAGTCCCGCCGCACTACGGGAAGTTGGCCGAAATTGATGGGAAGTATGGTACGCACCCCTGGTCAGCGCTCCGTCGTACGCCCCCTGAGTGGCCGGGGAACGAGTGCGCCCCCGTTGCCCCGTGCGGCCGGGAGGACGATTCCGGATATGGCCGGAGGCGGACAGCGGGAGTGGGCCGGGCGCGGGGTGACTTGTCCGATTGGCGGCGGGGCGTTGCGCTCGGCCGCCGGCTCCGGCATTCTCCTGGAAACTCCGGGGTAGGGGGACGCTGTGAGGGCGCCTGCGCATCTGTGCAGGGGCCCGCACTCGCCGTACTCTGGAGTCAGCGGGAAGGGCAGCCCCTTACCGGTCGAAATCAGGCCGGTCCCGCGGCCCCCGCACTGTTGTTGTCCGCCCACTCGGCGCTCCCGGCGCCGACCTTGCCGAGAAACCGCATCATGGCCGGTTACGAGCTCCCCGAGCCCGCCGACGGAAAGCCGCTCGCCGAACCGGCGGCGGTGCCGGAGGCGGACTGCGAGGCGCGCACTTCCTGTGATCCCGCCTTCCGGCACGGCGTGGTCGTCGGTTTCGACGGCTCCGTGTCGAGTGAACGGGCCCTGTCCTACGCCATCGGCATGGCACGCCGTTCCGGTTCCGCACTGATCATCGTGCACGTCGCGAACCGGCTGCCGGCGACCGTGTGGGCGGGCTGCGAGCCGCCCGTCTTCGTCGACGTCCCCGACCACAGGACCGAGGTGCTCGGCCTGGAACTCGCCTGCGCCGACCACCTGTCGGAGGTGCCGTGGATCCTGGTCGAGCGCGGGGGCGACATCTGCCACGAGCTGGAGGAGGTCGGCCGGGAGTACGAGGCCGACGCCATCGTGGTGGGCGGGACGCACGGGATCATCGGCAAGATCTTCGGGTCGGTCGCCGGGCGCCTTGCGCGCCGCGCTCAGCGGCCTGTCGTGGTCATTCCATAACGATTCGGTGCACGACGCCGTGAATCCGGTCTCCACGGGATTGCTTGTGCCCTTGTGAAGGGTATCTCATCTGCAGTTTCTTCCCTCGTACCCGAAGGGGGCCCGCGGTGGACAACGACGTCTCCACGGCACGCACCGCAGGAGCCGGCGCAACGGCTCTGGGATATCTGACACTCGGCCTGACGCTGATCGCCTACGGGCTGCTCAGCACCGGCGTATTCGACGGCACCGCGGCGGCGGACGCCGCCCGGCTCGCACTGGTCGTCGGCGGCGTCACGCAATTCGTCGCCGGCATGTGGGAGTTCTACGGCGGCAACGGCTTCACCGGCACCGCCTTCGCCTCACTGGGCGCCTTCTGGGTGACCTGGTCGGCGGGGTCCGGTGTGAGTGCGAGCAAGGAGGCCGCCGGGCTCTTCATGCTCCTGTGGGCGCTGCTGGCGCTCAGCCTGACGATGGCCGCCTGGCAGATGGGCGGCGTGGCGCAGGCCGTCTTCGGGCTGCTGACCGTGTCCACGGCCCTGTCCGGCGTCGCGGCACTCGCCTCCAACGGCGGCCTCGGCAAGGTGGGCGGCTGGGTCGGCCTCGCGGCCGGCGCGGTGGCCTGGTACGGCGGGACGGCACTGCTCACCAACGCCGCCTGGGGCCGGCGCGCCCTCGCCGACGGCTGGCGGCTGTCCATGCCGCACCGCGGGCACGCCGCCTGAACGGCGGGTAACACGGCAGCGAGGCCCCCCGCGCCTTCGGGCGCGGGGGGCCTCGTCGTCACGGATCCCCGAGGGGGCTACTCGACGGTCACGGACTTCGCCAGGTTGCGCGGCTTGTCGATGTCCCGGCCCAGCGCCAGCGCCGTGTGGTACGCCAGCAGCTGGAGCGGGATGCCCATCAGGATCGGGTCGAGCTCGTCCTCGTTCTTCGGGACGAGGATCGTGTGGTCGGCCTTCTCCTGCTCCCGGTGCGCGACCGCCAGGATGCGGCCGCTGCGGGCCTTGATCTCCTCCATCGCGGCGCGGTTCTTCTCCAGCAGCGAGTCGTCCGGGACGATCGCGACCGTCGGCATCGCGGGCTCGATCAGGGCCAGCGGGCCGTGCTTGAGCTCGGAGGCCGGGTACGCCTCGGCGTGGATGTAGGAGATCTCCTTCAGCTTCAGGGACGCCTCCAGCGCGACCGGGTAGCCGCGCACCCGGCCGATGAACATCATCGACTTGGCCTCCGCGTATTCGGCGGCCAGCTTCTTGATGTCCTCCTCCTGCGCCAGGATCTCCTGGATCTGCTCGGGCAGCGCGCGCAGGCCCTCGATGATCCGCTTGCCGTCGGCCACCGACAGGTCGCGGATGCGGCCCAGGTGCAGGGCGAGCAGCGCGAAGGCGACGACGGTGTTGGTGAAGCACTTGGTGGAGACGACGCAGACCTCCGGGCCGGCGTGCACGTACACGCCGCCGTCGGTCTCCCGGGCGATCGCGGAACCCACCACGTTCACCACGCCGAGGACGCGGGCGCCCTTGCGCTTGAGCTCCTGCACCGCCGCGAGCACGTCGTACGTCTCTCCGGACTGCGAGACGGCGATGTAGAGGGTGTCGGGGTCCACGACCGGATTGCGGTAGCGGAACTCGGAGGCGGGCTCCGAGTCGGCCGGGATACGGGCCAGGCCCTCGACCAGCGAGGCGCCGATCATCCCGGCGTGGTAGGAGGTCCCGCAGCCGAGGATCTTCACACGGCGGATGCCGCGGGCCTCGCGGGCGTCGAGGTTCAGGCCGCCCAGGTGCACGGTGGAGAACTTGTCGTCGATCCGGCCGCGCAGCACGCGGTCGACCGCGTCGGGCTGCTCGCAGATCTCCTTGTGCATGTACGTGTCGTGACCGCCCATGTCGTAGGAGGCGGCCTCCCACTCCACGGTCTCGGGGGTGGCGGTGGTGCGAGTGCCCGAGGTGGTGTACGTGCGGAAGTCGTCCGCCTTCAGGGTGGCCATCTCGCCGTCGTCGAGGGTGACGACCTGGCGGGTGTGCGAGATCAGTGCGGCGACGTCGGAGGCGACGAACATCTCCTTCTCGCCGATGCCGAGGACCACCGGCGAGCCGTTGCGGGCGGCGACGATCCGGTCGGGGAAGTCGGCGTGCATGACGGCGATGCCGTACGTGCCCTCGATGACCTTCAGCGCCTCGCGGACCTTCTCCTCCAGGGACGCGGCCTGGGAGCGGGCGATGAGGTGCGTGATGACCTCGGAGTCGGTCTCCGAGGCGAAGACCACGCCGTCGGCCTCCAGCTTGGCGCGCAGTTCGGAGGCGTTGTCCACGATGCCGTTGTGGACGACGGCGACCTTGCCCTCGGTGTCGAGGTGCGGGTGCGCGTTCACGTCGCTGGGGGCGCCGTGGGTGGCCCAGCGGGTGTGGGCTATGCCGGTCGTACCGGCGAAGCGCTTGGGGACCCGTGCCTCCAGCTCACGGACCCGGCCCTTGGCCTTGACGGCCTTGAGCCCGCCGGACTTGCCGGCGATCACGATGCCCGCGGAGTCGTAGCCGCGGTACTCCAGTCGCTGCAGGCCCTCCAGCAGCAGCGGGGCGACATCACGCTTCCCGATGTAGCCGACGATTCCACACATGTTTCCGTCCCTCCCGGTCGCTCGAGGCGGCCCGGTCTCACTGTCAGCCGTAGACGATGCGGCGCAGCTGCCGCAGGGAGTACGCGGGCGCGGTGACCGCCCGGTGCGGCAGCTCGGCCGTGATCCGGTCGAAGATCTCAACGTTCTGCAGACCCTTGGCCTGCAGCTCGCGGTGGCGGCGCCGTACGAAGTCCTCGGCTGTCTCGTCGAAGTACGCCAGGACGTCGAGGACCACCCGGGCGGCCTCGCCGCGTTGCAGCGGCGTGGTCCGCACCAGGTGGTCGACAAGGTCGTCGTGGGTCGTCCGGCGTTCGAGCACCGGTCGATACTGAGGGACGGAGGAGGCTGATCGCAAGATCTCTGCCCGATTTCGGGCAGGGAAGCGGCGAAAACTACGCTGGAAGGCCGAGCTCGCGCGCGATCAGCATGCGCTGCACCTCGCTGGTGCCCTCGCCGATCTCCAGGATCTTGGAGTCCCGCCACATGCGGGCGACCGGGTACTCGTTCATGAAACCGTATCCGCCGTGCACCTGGGTGGCCTCGCGGGCGTTGGTGACCGCGATCTCCGAGGAGTAGAGCTTGGCCATCGCCGCCTCCTTCTTGAAGGGCTCGCCGGCGACCAGCCGGGACGCCGCGTCGCGCCAGGCCAGCCGGGCGGTGTGGGCGCGGATCTCCATGTCGGCGAGCTTGAAGGCGATCGCCTGGTTGCCGCCGATCGGGCGGCCGAAGGCCGTGCGCTCCTTGGCGTAGGCGACCGACTCGTCCACACAGCCCTGCGCCAGCCCGGTGGCCAGTGCCGCGATGGCGATCCGGCCCTCGTCCAGGATGCGCAGGAACTGGGCGTAGCCCCGGCCCTGCTCACCGAGCAGGTTGGCGGCCGGCACGCGGCAGTCGGAGAAGGACAGCTCCCGGGTGTCGGAGGCGTTCCAGCCGACCTTGCTGTACTTCTTCGAGACGGTGAAGCCCGGGGTGCCGGACGGCACGATGATCGAGGAGATCTCCGGGCGGCCGTCCTCCTTCCGTCCGGTGACGGCCGTGACCGTGACCAGCGCGGTGATGTCGGTGCCCGAGTTGGTGATGAAGCTCTTGGTGCCGTTGATCACCCACTCGTTCGTCGCCTCGTCCAGACGGGCCGTGGTGCGGGTGCCGCCGGCGTCGGAGCCGCAGTCCGGCTCGGTCAGCCCGAAGGCGCCCAGCTGCTCGCCCGAGGTCAACCGCGGCAACCAGGCGCGCTTCTGCTCCTCGGTGCCGAAGCGGAAGACCGGCATGGCGCCGAGCGAGACCCCCGCCTCCAGGGTGATCGCCACGGAGGAGTCCACCCGGGCGAGCTCCTCCAGGGCGATGCAGAGGGCGAAGTAGTCGCCGCCCATGCCGCCGTACTCCTCGGGGAAGGGCAGCCCGAACAGGCCCATGCGGCCCATCTCGCGGATGATCTCGTAGGGGAACTCGTCGTGCTCGTAGAACTCGCCGATCTTCGGCGCGACGACGTCGTGCGCGAACTCCTCCACCGTGCGGCGGAGTTCCTCGTACTCGGCGGGGAGCCGGTGGGCGGTCGTCATGGCTGTGGTCACTCCTGGTGGGAGAGGGCGCGGACGGTACGGGACGGGCTCGGTCGGCCCAATTGCTCCGCCATCCACACGCTGGTGGCGGTGAGGCGGCTGAGGTCGACCCCGGTCTCGACGCCGAGGCCGTCGAGCATCCAGACCAGGTCCTCGGTGGCGAGGTTCCCGGTGGCGCTCTTGGCGTAGGGGCACCCGCCGAGGCCGCCGGCGGAGGCGTCGACGACGGTCACGCCGTGCCGGAGGGCGGCCAGGGTGTTGGACAGCGCCTGGCCGTAGGTGTCGTGGAAGTGGACGGCGAGCCGCTCGACGGGCACGTCCAGGCCGCCGAGGGCGTCCAGCAGCGCCACGACGTGGCCGGGGGTCGCGACGCCGATGGTGTCGCCGAGGCTGAGCTCGTCGCAGCCCAGGTCGTACAGCCGGCGGGCCACCGCGGCGACCTGCGGGACGGGTACCGCGCCCTCCCAGGGGTCGCCGAAGCACATCGACAGATAGCCGCGCACCCTCGTCCCCGCCTCCTTGGCGGCGGTGACGACCGGCGCGAACATCTCCAGGGACTCCTCGACCGTGCGGTTGAGGTTGGCCTTCGCGAAGGACTCGGTCGCGCTGCCGAAGACGGCGACCTCGCGCACCCCCAAAGCAAGCGCCCGCTCGAGCCCGCGGCGGTTGGGCACCAGCACGGGCAGCCGGATTCCGTCGCCCAGGTCGTCCAGCAGCGGCATGAGCTGCTCGGCGTCGGCGAGCTGGGGCACCCACTCGGGGCGCACGAAGCTGGTCGCCTCGACGGTGGTCAGCCCGGCGTCCGCCAGGCGGTGCACGAACTCCGCCTTGACCTCGGTGGGCACCGTGGCCTTCTCGTTCTGCAGCCCGTCGCGTGCGCCGACCTCGTGGATGCGCACCCGCTGCGGCAGCCCGTCCAGGGGCACGGACATGGGCAGCCCGGGGGTTCGCTCGACGGCCGTCATTCCGCCTCCTCCCGGTGCGGGGTGACGACGGCGAGCACCTGGTCCATGGCGACCGTGCTCCCCGGGGTCACGTCGATCTCGGTGACGGTGCCGTCGTGCGGGGCCGTGATGAGGTGCTCCATCTTCATGGCCTCCACCACCAGCAGGCTCTGGCCCGCGGTGACCTCGTCGCCCTTGGCGACCTTGACCACGGTCACCGTGCCCGGCATGGGCGCGGCCAGGGTGTCGACCCCGCCCGCTCCGGCGCCGCCGCGCAGCGCGGCCTCGACCGGGTCGTACGGCTGCAGGTGCCAGCCGTCGCCGTCCCTGCCGAGCCAGTCGCCGGCGTGGTCGAAGGAGTGCGTGACGCCGTCCCACTCGACGGTGATCCGCTGCCCGGTCTCCGGCAGCAGCCGGGCCCGCAGCGGTGCGCCGTCGCCGACCCGGACCTCGGCATCGCCCGCGGGGCCGCGGGTGCGCACCCGTACGGCGTCGGCACCGGGGACGCGCAGCCAGTGGTCGGTCCAGACGGGCTCCCCGCCGAGCCGCCAGCCGCTCGGCACGGAGAAGGGGTCGGTCCAGCCGCCGGCCGCCGGCTCCAGGGCGGCCTGGCGCAGCAGCGCGGCCGCCGCGTACACCTCGGCGGGCACCTCGGAGGGCACCAGACCCGCCAGCTCCCGGTCGATCAGGCCGGTGTCCATCTCGCCGGAGACGACGTCGGGGTGGGCCAGGAGGCGGCGCAGGAACCCGGTGTTGGTCTCCAGGCCCAGCACGGTCGTCCCGGCGAGGGCGGCCCGCAGCCGGCGCAGCGCCGTCGGGCGGTCGGGACCGTACGCGATGACCTTGGCGAGCATGGGGTCGTAGGACGTGCCGATCTCACTGCCGGCGCTGAGCCCGGAGTCGACGCGCACGCCCTCGCCGGCCGGTTCGTCCAGCGCCAGCACGGTGCCCGCCGACGGCAGGAAGCCCCGCGAGGGCACCTCGGCGCAGATCCGGGCCTCGACGGCGTGCCCGGTCAGGGCGACCTCCTCCTGCCCGAACGACAGCCGCTCGCCCGCGGCGATCCGCAGCTGCCACTCCACCAGGTCCAGCCCGGTGACCAGTTCGGTGACGGGGTGCTCGACCTGGAGGCGGGTGTTCATCTCCATGAAGCAGTAGGCGGACGGGTCGGCGCCCGGGACGATGAACTCCACCGTGCCCGCGCCGACGTAGCCGCAGGACAGCGCGGCCTGCACGGCGGCGGCGCCCATGGCGGCCCGGGTCGTCTCGTCCAGCAGGACCGAGGGGGCCTCCTCGATCACCTTCTGGTGGCGGCGCTGCAGCGAGCACTCGCGCTCGCCGAGGTGCACCACGTTGCCGTGGCCGTCGGCCAGCACCTGGATCTCGATGTGCCGGGGGCGGTCGATCCACCGTTCCACCAGCAGGGTGTCGTCCCCGAAGGAGCCGCGCGCCTCGCGGCGGGCGGCGGCGATCTCCTCGGCGAGCAGAGCCGTGTCGCGGACCAGGCGCATGCCCTTGCCGCCGCCGCCCGCCGACGGCTTCAGCAGCACCGGGGTGCCGATCTCCAGGGCGGCGGCCGTCAGCTGCTCGTCGGTGAGGCCGCTGCCATTGCTGCCCGGCACCACCGGGACCCCGGCCTCGCGGACGGTCTCCTTGGCGCGGATCTTGTCGCCCATGAGCTCGATGGCCCGGGCGGGCGGCCCGATGAAGGCGAGCCCCGCGTCCGTGCAGGCGCGGGCGAAGGCGGCGTTCTCGGCGAGGAACCCGTAGCCGGGGTGGACTGCCTGGGCGCCGGTGCGGGCGGCCGCCTCCAGCAGCCGCTCGATCGACAGATAGCTCTCGGTGGCGGCCGCGGGGCCGATGCGCACGGCGGTGTCGGCCTCGCGCACATGGCGGGCACCGGAGTCGGCGTCGCTGAAGACGGCCACGGAACGGATCCCGAGCCGCCGCAGGGTGCGGATGACGCGGACGGCGATCTCGCCGCGGTTGGCCACCAGGACGGTGTCGAACATCGCTGACATCACAGTGCTCCCCTACATCCGGAAGACGCCGAAGCCCGGCGCCTGCGGATCGCGTTGCGGAATCGGCGCGTTGGCGCAGGCGGTCAGGGCCAGTCCCAGCACCTGACGGGTCTGCAGGGGGTCGATGACCCCGTCGTCCCACAGCCGGGCCGTCGCGTAGTAGGCGTTGCCCTGCTCCTCGTACTGGGCGCGGATGGGGGCCTTGAAGCCCTCCTCGTCCTCTGCCGCCCAGGTGTCGCCGGCGCCCTCGATCTGGTCGCGCTTGACGGTGGCCAGCACGGAGGCGGCCTGCTCGCCGCCCATGACGGAGATCTTGGCGTTGGGCCACATCCACAGGAATCGCGGCGAATAGGCGCGGCCGCACATCGAGTAGTTGCCCGCGCCGTAGGAGCCGCCGATGACGACGGTCAGCTTGGGCACCCGGGTCGTGGCCACGGCGGTGACCATCTTGGCGCCGTGCTTGGCGATGCCACCCGCCTCGTACTGGCGGCCCACCATGAAGCCCGAGATGTTCTGCAGGAAGAGCAGCGGGATGCCCCGCTGGTCGCACAGTTCGATGAAGTGGGCGCCCTTCTGGGCCGATTCGGAGAACAGGATGCCGTTGTTGGCGACGATCCCCACCGGATGGCCGTGGATCCGCGCGAAGCCGGTGACCAGGGTCGTGCCGTACTCGGCCTTGAACTCCGCGAAGCGGCTGCCGTCGACGAGGCGGGCGATCACCTCGCGGACGTCGTAGGGGGTGCGCGAGTCCACCGGGACCGCGCCGTAGAGCCCGGCCGGATCGACGGCGGGCTCCTCGACGGGCCCGACCGTCCAGGGCAGTTCGCCGCGGGCGGGCAGGGTCGCCACGATGTTCCGCACGATGCGCAGCGCGTGGGCGTCGTCCTCGGCGAGGTGGTCGGTGACGCCGGAGGTGCGGGAGTGCACCTCGCCGCCGCCGAGCTCCTCCGCGGTGACCACCTCGCCGGTGGCGGCCTTCACCAGCGGCGGGCCGCCGAGGAAGATCGTGCCCTGGCCGCGGACGATCACCGCCTCGTCGCTCATCGCGGGGACGTAGGCGCCGCCCGCCGTGCAGGAGCCGAGGACGGCGGCGATCTGCGGGATGCCGCGCGCGGACATGGTGGCCTGGTTGAAGAAGATCCGCCCGAAGTGGTCGCGGTCGGGGAAGACCTCGTCCTGTTTCGGCAGGAAGGCGCCGCCGGAGTCGACCAGGTAGACGCACGGCAGCCGGTTGTCCAGGGCGATCTCCTGGGCGCGCAGGTGCTTCTTGACCGTCATCGGGTAGTACGTGCCGCCCTTGACGGTGGCGTCATTGGCGACGATCACGACCTCGCGGCCGGAGACCCGGCCGATCCCGGCGACGACGCCGGCGGCCGGGGCCTGGCCGTCGTACATGCCGTCGGCGGCCAGCGGGGCGAGCTCCAGGAAGGGGGAACCGGGGTCGAGCAGCCCGTCCACCCGGTCGCGGGGGAGCAGCTTGCCGCGCGCGGTGTGCCGGGCGCGGGCCTTCTCGCCGCCGCCGAGCGCGGCGGCGGCGAGCTTCTCGCGCAGCCGCGCGGACAGCTCGGCGTGCGCCTTCTCGTTGGCGCGGTAGGCCTCGCCCGCCGGATCCGCGGTGCTGGCGAGGACGGGTGCTTCCATGTCACGGGCCCCCGGAGGAGTTAGCGGTCGTTAACGTGTTGTCGACCACGTTAGCGGTCGTTAACACGGCTGTCTAGAATGGTAGGACGATGAGATCGCGGGGGGCGTCCACAGGCCGGGCGCCTCGCGGAAAGGTGCGGTGTGGAGCCCACGAGGACGGCTGCCAGGGCGGCCAGCGGCAGGCGCGACCAGATCCTGAGGGAGGCCGCGCGGCTCTTCGCCGAGCGCGGGTTCCACGGGGTCGGCGTGGACGAGATAGGGGCGGCGGTCGGCATCAGCGGCCCCGGGCTGTACCGGCACTTCGCGGGCAAGGACGCGATGCTCGCCGAGCTGCTCGTCGGGATCAGCGGCCGGCTGCACTCCGCGGGCCGCATGCGCGTCGCGGAGGCCGACGGCGCGGCCGCGGCGCTGGACGCCCTGGTCCGCGGGCACATCGACTTCGCCCTCGACGACCGGGCGCTGATCATCCTGCACGACCGCGAGCTGGACCGGCTCCGCGACTCCGACCGCAAGCTCGTGCGCCAGCTGCAGCGCCAGTACGTCGAGCAGTGGGTCGCGGTCGTCCGCGAGGTCCATCCCGGGGCGGCCGAGTCCGAGGCCCGCGCGGCCGTGCACGCCGTCTTCGGCCTGCTCAACTCCACCCCGCACCTGGGGCCGCACGGGGGACTGCCCGGCCGCGCGGCGACCGCCGTGCTGCTGCACCGGCTGGCCCTGGGCGCCTTCGCCGCTCTGGACAGCACGCACAACCGGGAAGTAACTTACTGAGCGCTTGCTTATCGCTCGGGTGCAGAGGAGGCGCCAAGTGCGTCGCACGGTTTTCAACGAGGACCACGAGGCCTTCCGGGAGACGATCCGGGACTTCATCGCCAACGAGGTCGTGCCCGTCTACCCCGAGTGGGAGGAGGCGGGGTACCCGCCCCGCGACTTCTACCGGCGCCTGGGCGAGCTGGGCATCTTCGGCATCGAGGTGCCCGAGGAGTACGGCGGCGCGGGCATCACGGGCTGGAAGTTCAGCGCGGTGGTGACGGAGGAGTGCGCCCGCGCGGGCGTCAGCTTCGGCAGCAGCGGCGTGCACACCGGCCTGGTGCTCCCGTACCTCCTCGAGTTCGCCGGCGACGAGCAGAAGAAGCGCTGGCTGCCGGACTTCATCAGCGGCGACATGATGACCGCCATCGCCATGACCGAGCCCGGCACCGGCTCGGACCTGGCCGGTATGACCACCACCGCCAGGCTCTCCGAGGACGGCACCCACTACGTCCTCAACGGCGCCAAGACCTTCATCACCGGCGGCGTGGTCGCCGACCGCGTGCTGGTCGTCTGCCGCACCTCGCCCGCCACCCCGGAGGACCGCCGCCGCGGCCTGTCGATCCTCGTGGTCGACACCAAGAGCGAGGGCTACGCCGTCGGCCGCAAGCTGGAGAAGATCGGCCTGCGCACCTCCGACACCGCGGAGCTGTCCTTCACCGACGTCAAGGTCCCCGTCGAGGACCTGCTCGGCGAGGAGGGCAAGGCCTTCTCCTACCTGGCCCACAACCTGCCGGTCGAGCGCCTCGCGATCGCCGTCGGCTCCTACGCCCAGGCCGACGCCGCCGTCCGCTTCGCCACCCAGTACGTGCGCGACCGCAAGGTCTTCGGCAAGAGCGTCGCCGAGTTCCAGAACACCAAGTTCGTGCTCGCCGAGTGCGCCTCCGACGTCGACGCCATGCAGGCCGTCGTCGACCGCGGCCTGGAGGCCCACGAGCACGGCGACTTCACCGCCGCCGACGCCGCTCGCGCCAAGCTGTTCTGCACCGAGACCGCGGCCAAGGTCATCGACCGCTGCCTCCAGCTGCACGGCGGTTACGGCTACATGCTGGAGTACCCGATCGCCCGCCTGTACGCGGACAACCGCGTGCACCGCATCTACGGCGGCACCAGCGAGGTCATGAAGTCGATCATCGCCAAGTCGATGGGGCTGTGACCGGCCGGTCCGCCGACCCCGAGAGACGCACGTGACCAACCACGCACTGCAGTCCCTGCTCGACCTGCTCGACCTCGAGCGGATCGAGCAGGACATCTTCCGCGGCGCCAGCCGCCCCGCCGTCGTCCCCCGCGTCTTCGGGGGCCAGGTCGCCGCACAGGCGCTGGTCGCGGCGGGGCGCACGGTCCCCGAAGGACGCGACGCCCACTCCCTGCACGCCTACTTCCTGCGCATGGGCGACCCGGGCGCGCCGATCGTCTACCAGGTCGACCGCATCCGTGACGGCCGCTCCTTCACCACCCGCCGGGTGGTCGCGGTGCAGCACGGGCAGCCGATCTTCCACCTCTCGGCGTCCTTCCAGACGTACGAGGACGGGCTGGACCACCAGGAGCCGATGCCGCCGGCGCCGGACCCGGAGACCCTGCCCACGGGCGAGGATCTGCTGCTCCCGCACCGGGACCGGTTCCCCGACCCCTCGGTCGTGGACCGCCTCCTGGAGGCCAGGGCCGCCGTCGACCTGCGCTACGCCGACGCCCCGCCGTTCCTCGCCGCCGGGGACGGGCCGCGTGAGCCGCGCTCCCAGGTGTGGTTCCGCACCAACGGCAAGCTCGCCGACGATCCGCTGCTCCACGTCTGCCTCGCCACCTATGTGTCGGACATGACGCTGCTGGACTCCGTCCTGCTGGCCCACGGTCGCGGCGGCTGGGCCGTCGGCGACGTGGTGGGCGCCAGCCTGGACCACGCCATGTGGTTCCACCGGCCGTTCCGCGCCGACGAATGGCTGCTGTACGACCAGCAGAGTCCCTCCGCCTCCGGCGGGCGCGGGCTGGGCACCGCGCGGATCTACACCCAGGACGGGCGGCTCGCCGTCTCCGTCATCCAGGAAGGCGTGGTCCGCGTACCGCGGGGCTGATCCACCGGTCACAGGTCGCCGGGGCGGTCACCGGCAGGCGTCCGTCGGCAGTGTCGCCCGCACCAGGAAGCCACCGTCCGGCTCGGGGCCCGCGTCCAGGGTGCCGCCCAGCGCGGCGGCGCGCTCGCGCAGCCCGGTCAGGCCGGGCGCGGCGCAGGCCCGGCCCCACGGCATCGGGCCCCGGGACGCCGGCAGGACGACGGCCCCGGAGCCCGCCGGGAAACGGTGGGCCACGCCTCCTCGGGGGCGGGGCCCCGCTGTCACGCGGAGCCGGTCAGGCCCGCCGCCTCCAGCAGGTAGGCGGTCATCGGGTCGTAGTGGCGCGGGTCGGTGACGTGGTCGTCGAGCGGGACGGTCACCGAGACGGTGCCCTCCGCCTCGGCGAGGAAAAGCGCCGGGTCGTTGCAGTCGGCGAAGCCGATCGCGTCGATGCCGCGCTGTCCGGCGCACCCCGCCCAGCCGTGGTCGGCGACGACCAGGTCGGGCAGCGGCCGCCCCTGCGCGGCCAGCCCGTCCAGGACCGCCGCCATCGGGTTCGGGGAGTGGGTGTGCCACAGCGTGGCGCCGCGCTCCAGCATGGCCACGTCGCAGAACTGGAAGACGCCGCCCTCGTCGGTGGACAGCCCGCCGGGGATCGCCACGACCTCGGCCCCGGCGGCCCCCACGGCCGCCGCGAGGGTCCGGTGGACGTCCAGCAGACCGCCGGGGTGGCCGGTGGCGAACAGCACCCGCTGCCCGCCCTCCACGGCCTTGCAGAGCATCCGGGCGGCGCGGTCCAGGGCGCTGATCGTCAGCTCGGGGTCGATGGTGTCCTGCCCCCGGAGGTGCGCGGGGTCGGCCACGACCCCGCAGCGCTCGGCCATGACCGCCAGCACCGCCTCCTCGTCCGTCCAGCGGTCGCCGAACTCCAGGCCGAACCAGTAGTGGCGGTCGCCCTCCGCGAGTCTGCGGTAGTGCGAGCGGTTGTTCTCACGGGGAGTGGCGACGTCGCCCGCGATGCGCGTGCGGACGAGGTGGTCGGCGAGGGCCTTGCGGGACGGCGCGGTGACATGGGGCAGCATGACCCCCATTGTCGCCTGCTGTCGGACGTGCGTGCGGGCGGCCGCCGATCGACGCCGGTCCGTTACCTCCTGCCGGGGCGTCAGGACGCCCGCCGCCGTGGGGCGTACGGGTTCACAGCCAGCGCAGCGCGAACCACAGTTCCATGCGTACGTCCGGGTCGTCCAGGTCCGCCTCCAGCAGCGCCGCCGCCCGCCCGATGCGCTGGCGCACGGTGTTGCGATGCACCTCCAGCGCGACGGCCGTACGGTCCCAGCTGCCGTGCAGACCGATCCAGGTGCGCAGCGTCTCCACCAGGGCGGGCGAGTCCTTCACCGGCGCCAGCAGTTCCTCCGCGCTCGCCCGGGCGTCGTCCGGGGTGACCAGCGCGGTCATGCCGGGACCGGCTCCGCGGTGGACCGTCAGCGGCGCACGGGTGCCGATCGCCCGGCGCAGCGCGGCCGCGGCCTGTGCGTCCCCGGTGACGAGGGCGGCCAGCGCCACGGGGCCGCTCACCCCGAGGGTCCACCCCGGCTGGGCGGTCACCTCGCGGGCGCCCGGCAGCAGCAGGCGTACGACCGCGTCACCCGGCTCGACCAGCGCGGTGCCCAGCGCCGTACCGAGGGCGGCGGCCGCCAGGGGTCCGGCCGGGCCGCCGCGTCTGCGGGCGTGGACGACGGCCCACCGGGATCCGGGTCCCAGCAGCGGGGCGGCCTCCTCCGGGGGCGCGCCCAGCAGCAACCGGACCAGTGCCGCGGACCGGCCCGCCTCCGCGCTGCCCAGGTGCGGCCCGGTGAGCAGGGAGAGCAGCACGGCCGCGACGTTGGCGACCGCGTGGTCGCCCGGATCGGGACGGCCCGTCGCCAGGACGAGCGTCGGCCGCTCACTCGGTGCTCCTCCGGCGAGGGCGTACGCCGACAGCCGCGTCCCGGCGTGGGAGTCGGTCGCCGACGACGGCCTGTGCGCGTCCGGAGCCGGGCGGACCACCCGGGCGAGCCGGACCGCCGCCGCACGCGCCCCGGGGTCCGGGGCGGCGCCCGCCGCGTACACCTCGGAGCCGTCCGCGGCGATCAGCGCGGCCCAGGCGCCCAGCCGGCCGGCGAGCCTGCGCAGCACCGAGGGGACGGGATCAGGGCGCGCGGCGGCCGCGGCGAGGGCCTGCTGCGCCTCGGTGACGTGCCGCAGCTCGCGGACCCTGGCCTCGCCCATGGCCTGCCAGACCGCCCGCGCGACGGCGGTGAAGGGCGTGCGCGGCGGCACCTCCACCAGCGGCAGGCCGTGCCGGTCACAGGCGGCGAGCAGCGCCGCCGGAGTCTCGTCGTGCACCGGGGCGAGGCCGAAGCCGAGCGCCGACGCCCCCGCCTCGACCGTGCGCGCCACGTAGCGGTCCAGATAGGCGCCGGCGCCCTGCGCCGACGCGAAGTGCACCCCCGCGGTCAGCAGCAGCTCCCCGCCGAGCAGATAGGGGAAGGGGTCCTCCATCTCGCTGGTGTGCACCCACTGGACGCGGACGTCCCTCTCGGCCGCTGACGGCCCCGCGACCTGGCGCAGCCCGAGGTCGGGCAGGGCGAGCAGGGCGGCAAGGGGGATCGGCGGGGTGGGCGGGGTGGCCGAAGGGGGGTCCTGACGCGGGGGAGTCATGTGCGATTCCTCCATCCAGACCTGCGGGAATGGAGGAAACGTACACTTCAGCGCCTCCTCCCGGCCACCTATCGTCACCGCAGAGGAAGCCAGCGGCTGCGCCGCGCTACCGATGGAGGAGGGCTCATGGCCGTCGACTACGCTGTGATCATCGCCTATCTGGCCGGCATGCTCGCCGTGGGCTGGTGGGGCATGCGCCGCGCCAGGTCCAAGAGCGAGTTCCTGGTCGCCGGCCGCAGGCTGGGCCCGTCGATGTACTCCGGCACCATGGCGGCGATCGTCCTCGGCGGCGCCTCCACCATCGGCGGCGTCGGCCTCGGCTACCAGTACGGCCTGTCCGGCGCCTGGATGGTCTTCACCATCGGTCTCGGACTGCTGGCGCTGAGCGTCTTCTTCTCGGCCCGCATCGCCCGCCTGAAGGTCTACACCGTCTCCGAGATGCTCGACCTGCGCTACGGCGGCTCGGCCGGAGTCATCTCCGGCGTCGTCATGTGGGCGTACACGCTGATGCTCGCCGTCACCTCGACCATCGCCTACGCGACGATCTTCGACGTCCTGTTCGGCCTGGACCGCACCCTGGCGATCATCCTGGGCGGCGCCGTCGTCGTGGCGTACTCCACGCTGGGCGGCATGTGGTCGATCACGCTCACCGACATGGTGCAGTTCGTGGTCAAGACCCTCGGCGTGCTGGTGCTGCTGCTGCCGATCGCGGTGGTCAAGGCGGGCGGCTTCGCGGAGATGAAGGCGCAGCTGCCGACCGAGTACTTCGCCCCCCTGGGCATCGGCGGACAGACGATCTTCACCTATGTGCTGATCTACACCTTCGGCATGCTCATCGGACAGGACATCTGGCAGCGGGTGTTCACCGCCCGCAGCGACAGGGTCGCCAAGCTCGGCGGCACCGTCGCCGGTGTCTACTGCCTGGCGTACGCCATCGCCGGCGCCGTCATCGGCACCGCCGCCAAGGTGCTGTACCCCGATCTGGCCGCGGCCGACGACGCCTTCGCCACCGTCGTCAAGGACGCGCTGCCGGTGGGCGTGCGCGGCCTGGTGCTGGCCGCCGCGCTCTCCGCGGTGATGTCCACCTCCTCCGGTGCGCTGATCGCCTGCGCCACGGTGGCCAACAACGACATCTGGTCGCGGCTGCGCGGCGTGGTCGGCCGCGGGCGGGACGACGAGGGCGCCCACGACGAGGTGGCGGGCAACCGCGCCTTCATCCTGATCATGGGTGTGGCCGTCATCGGCATCGCCATCGCGCTCAACAACGTCGTCGAGGCGCTGACCGTGGCCTACAACCTGCTCGTCGGCGGGCTGCTGGTGCCGATCCTCGGCGGACTGCTCTGGAGGCGCGGTACCGCACCGGGCGCCCTGTCCTCGGTCGTCGTCGGAGGCGTGGCCGTCGTCGGCCTGATGGCCTGGAAGGGCATCCTCGCCAACGAGCCCGTCTACTACGGCCTGCTGGCCTCCCTGGTCGCCTACGTCGCGGTGAGCCTCGCCACCAAGCCGACCGACGCCGCCGTGCTGGCGGCCTGGCGGGAGCGGCTGGCCGGACGGACCCCCGTCCCGGCCGCCGAGGGAACCGTTCCGGTCGGATAAAGTCGCAAAGCGAGCAGAACGCAACGAAGCGTACGAAAGAAGGCAGTTACCCATGAGCAGCACCGAGCCGCGCGGCCCCATCGACTCCTCCCGCACCCCGCGGTACGCCGGTCCCGCCACGTTCGCGCGGCTCCCGCGCCTCGACGAGGTCGGCACCACCGACGTCGCCGTGGTCGGTGTGCCCTTCGACGCCGGCGTCTCCTACCGCCCCGGCGCCCGCTTCGGCGGCAACGCGATCCGCGAGGCCTCCCGCCTCCTGCGCCCCTACAACCCGGCGCAGGACGCCTCGCCCTTCGCGCTCGCCCAGGTCGCGGACGCCGGTGACATCGCCGCCAACCCGTTCGACATCAACGAGGCCGTCGAGACCATCCAGGCCGCCGCCGACGACCTGCTCGACACCGGCGCCCGCCTGATGACCCTCGGCGGCGACCACACCATCTCGCTGCCCCTGCTGCGGGCCATGGCCCGCAAGCACGGACCGGTCGCCCTGCTGCACTTCGACGCCCACCTCGACACCTGGGACACCTACTTCGGGGCCGAGTACACCCACGGCACCCCGTTCCGCCGGGCCGTGGAGGAGGGCGTTCTCGACACCTCCGCACTCTCCCACGTCGGCACCCGCGGCCCGCTGTACGGCAAGCAGGACCTCACCGACGACGAGAAGATGGGCTTCGGCATCGTCACCTCCGCCGACGTCTACCGGCGCGGCGCCGACGAGGTCGCCCAGCAGCTGCGCGAGCGCATCGGCGACCGCCCGCTCTACATCTCCATCGACATCGACGTCCTCGACCCGGCGCACGCCCCCGGCACCGGCACCCCCGAGGCCGGCGGCATCACCTCCCGCGAGCTGCTGGAGATCCTGCGGGGCCTGGCCTCCTGCAACCTGGTCTCCGCCGACGTCGTCGAGGTCGCCCCCGCCTACGACCACGCCGAGATCACCAGCGTCGCGGCCTCCCACACCGCGTACGAGCTGACCACCATCATGACCCGGCAGATCGCGGCGGGCCGCGCATGAGTGAGCGGAACGGCGGCGACCTGGTCGTCGAGTCCCTGGAGGCGCTCGGCGCGACGACCGTCTTCGGGCTGCCCGGGCAGCACGCGCTGGGCGCCTTCGACGCGCTGCGGCGCTCGAAGCTGGAGTACGTGGGCCTGCGCGTGGAGAACAACGCGGGTTTCGCCGCGGACGCGTACGCCCGCGTCACGGGCGGCGCCGCGCCGCTGCTGGTCTCCACCGGCCCCGGCGCGCTGATGACGCTCGCCGCGCTCCAGGAGTCGGCCGCCGCCTCGGCGCCGGTCGTCGCCATCGGCAGCCAGGTGCCGGTCGCCGGCCTCGGCGGGGGCCGCCACGGCTACCTGCACGAACTCGCCGACCAGAAGGCGTCGTTCCGCGACATCGTCAAGTCGGTGCACACCGTCCGCACCGCCTCCCAGATCCCCTCGGCCCTTGCCGCCGCCTGGGAGTCGGCCCTGACCGCGCCGTACGGGCCGGTCTGGGTGGAGATCCCGCAGGACGTGCTGCTCGCCCCCGTCACCGTCCCGCCGGTCGGGGAGCTGAGCGCCGAGCCCCGGCCACTGCCCCCGCGTGCCGAGCTGGTCGCCGAGGCGGCGGCGCTGCTCTCCCGCGCCGAGCGGCCGGTCGTGCTGGCCGGCGGCGGGGTCGTGCGCGCGGGGGCCGAGGCCGAGCTGCGCACTCTCGCCGAGCGGCTCGACGCGCCGGTGGCCTGCACCTTCGGCGGCAAGGGAGCGTTTCCCTGGGAGCACCCGCTGTCGCTGCGGAGCTGGCTGGAGGACCGGCACACCACCGGCTTCCTGGAGGATGCCGACGTCCTGCTGGTCGTCGGCTCCGGGCTGGGCGAGCTCTCCTCGAACTACCACACCTTCCGCCCCCGAGGCCGGGTGATCCAGGTCGAGGCCGACCTCGGCAAGCTGGAGTCCAACCACCCGGCGCTCGGCATCCACGCCGACGCCCGGCTCGCCCTCGGCGCGCTCGCCGCGGCCGTCGGCGAACGCCGCGACGAGGGCGCGCCCGCGGCGGTGGCGGCCCTGCTGGAGCGGGTCCGGGAGCGGATCGACGGCCAGGACCTCGGCCTGGAACAGGGCGTACTCGCCGCCGTGCGGGACGCGCTCCCGGAGGACGCCCCCAGCTTCTGGGACATGACGATCCTCGCCTACTGGGCCTGGTCCGCGTGGCCGGGCCCGATGCACTCCGCCCAGGGCGCCGGCGGCCTCGGCTACGGCTTCCCGGCGGCGCTCGGTGCGGCGGCCGCGGACCGCACCCGGCCCGTGCTGGCCGTCTCGGGCGACGGCGGCGCGATGTACTCGATCGCCGAGCTCGCCACGGCCCGGCAGTACGGCCTGCCCGTCACCTGGCTGATCGTCGACGACGGCGGCTACGGCATCCTGCGCGAGTACATGACGGACGCCTTCGGCGAGGCCACCGGCACCGAGCTGGCCCGGCCGGACTTCGTGGCACTCGCCGGGGCCTTCGGCGTCCCGGCGGTCCGGACCGGTCCCGAGCGGCTGCGGGACGACCTCGCGGACGCCCTCGCGGCGCCCGGCCCCTCCGTGGTCGTGCTCCCCGCGCACCTGCGGATGTTCGCGCCGACCCACCTGGGGTGACCGGGCGCGGCCCGGCCCCGGCCGCGCCCGCCCGTCCCACCGGGCGAAACGTTTCGGTGTGCTGTGTCGTAGGACCTCCGCCCGAGCGCTGTCGGACCCTCGTCGTAGTTTTGTTGCGGGAGGATGAAATACGCACTCCAGCGCGTTGTGATCCTCCGGCAGCAGGACGGACGGAAGGACACCGGGTGGCGGCGAAGGACGACGAAGCGAAGGCCGGGCAGGCGGTGGCGGCCGAGGGCTGGCTGCGGCGGCTCATGCGCTACTGCTGGCGCTACCGGGGGAACGTGGGTCTCGCGCTCGGTTCCTCGCTCGCCGGCATGGCCGTGATGGCGCTCGTGCCGCTCGTCCCCAAGCTGATCATCGACGACGTCATCGTCAAGCACGACAAGCCGCTCGGCCCCTGGGCGGCCGTGCTGATCGCCGCCGCGGGCGTGGTCTACCTGATGACGTTCCTGCGGCGCTTCTACGGCGGCCGGCTCGCCCTCGACGTGCAGCACGACCTGCGCACCGACATGTTCCACTCGCTCACCCGGCTGGACGGCGCGCGCCAGGACGAGCTCAACACCGGCCAGGTCGTCGGCCGGGCCACCAGTGACCTGCAGCTCATCCAGGGCCTGCTCTTCATGGCGCCCATGATGATCGGCAACGTCCTGCTGTTCGTCCTGTCGATCGTCGTGATGTTCGTGCTCTCGCCGATGCTGACCCTGATCGCCCTCGCCGTCGCGCCCGCCTTGTGGTTCCTCGCCGACCGCAGCCGCAAGCGGCTCTTCCCCGCCACCTGGTACGCGCAGGGCCAGGCCGCGGCCGTCGCCGGGATCGTGGACGGCTCGGTGACCGGCGTCCGCGTCGTGAAGGGCTTCGGCCAGGAGCAGCAGGAGATGTCCAAGCTGCGCTCGGTCAGCGAGCGGCTCTTCGCCGGCCGGCTGCGCACCATCAGGCTCAACGCCCGCTACAGCCCCGCCCTGCAGGCCGTGCCCTCGCTCGGGCAGGTCGGCATGCTGGCGCTCGGCGGCTGGATGGCCGTGCGGGGCCAGATCACCCTGGGCACCTTCGTCGCGTTCTCGACCTACCTCGCCCAGCTGACCGGCCCGGTGCGCATGCTCACGATGATGCTCACCGTCGGCCAGCAGGCCCGGGCCGGCGTCGAGCGCGTCACCGAACTCATCGACACCCGCCCCAGCCTGGAGGAGGGCGCGGGGCAACTGCCCCGCGAGGCCGCGGCCACGGTCGAGTTCGACCACGTCAGCTTCGGCTACGACCGCACCCGCCCCGTGCTGGACGACTTCTCGCTCACCGTCGAGCCCGGCGAGACCGTCGCCGTCGTCGGCGCCTCCGGCAGCGGCAAGTCGACCGTCTCGCTGCTGCTGCCGCGCTTCTACGACGTGACCGGCGGCGCCGTCCGCGTCGGCGGCAGCGACGTGCGCGACCTCACCTTCGACTCCCTGCGCGACGCCATAGGGCTGGTGCCCGAGGACAGCTTCCTGTTCTCCGACAGCATCCGCGCCAACATCGCCTACGGCCACCCCGACGCCACCGACGAGCAGATCCTCACCGCGACCCGGCACGCCCAGGCGCACGAGTTCATCAGCGCCCTGCCCGAGGGGTACGACACCGTCGTCGGCGAGCAGGGGCTGACCCTTTCCGGCGGTCAGCGCCAGCGCGTCGCTCTGGCCCGCGCCATCCTCACCGACCCGCGGCTGCTCGTCCTCGACGACGCGACCTCCGCCGTCGACGCCCGCGTCGAGGCGGAGATCCACGACGCGCTGCGCGAGGTGATGGCAGGCCGCACGACCCTGCTCATCGCCCACCGGCGCTCCACCCTCGCCCTCGCCGACCGGATCGCCGTGCTGGAGGCCGGCCGGCTGGTCGACGTGGGCACCCACGAGGAGCTGGAGGCACGCTGCCCGCTGTACCGGCGGCTGCTCACCGACCCCGACGAACTCGGCTCGGACGTCGTCACGCACGATCCGGCGGGCGAGGTCGTGCCGCTCACCGAGTGGCCCGGCGAAGGCGCGGTCGCGGACCCGGCGGCACGTCCCGCCGCCGCGGCGCCCGCGGACGGCGGCGTGACCGCGGCCCTGTGGCCGCGGGACCGCCGGCACCGCGACGAGGACACCGGGCGGTCGCAGGCGGCACCCTCCCCGGCCGCCGTGCGCGGCGGCCCGGGCGGCATGGCCTCGGCCATGGCCGGGATGCCCGCGACCCCCGAGCTGCTGGCGCAGGTGGCGGCGCTGCCCCCGGCCCTGGACACCCCGGACGTCGACGAGCACGCGGCGGCCTCCGTCGAGAAGGACTTCGGCCTGCGCAGTCTGCTGCGCGGCTTCCGCGGCCCCCTGCTGCTGAGCCTGGTGTTCGTCGCGGTGGACGCGCTGGCCGGGCTGCTGCTGCCGGTCCTGATCCGGCACGGCATCGACTCCGGAGTGCGGCAGGCCGCGCTCGGCGCCGTCTGGGCGGCCGCGCTGCTGGGCCTCGCGGTGGTCGTCGCGCAGTGGGCGGCGCAGTGGGGCTCCACGCGGCTGACCGGCCGGACCGGCGAGCGCGTGCTCTACACGCTCCGGGTGAAGATCTTCTCCCACCTGCACCGGCTCGGGCTCGACTACTACGAGCGCGAACTGAGCGGCCGCATCATGACCCGGATGACGACCGACGTCGACGCGCTGTCGACGTTCCTGCAGACGGGTCTGGTCACCGCGCTGGTCAGCGTGCTCACCTTCCTGGGCATCCTGGTCGCGCTGCTGGTGATCGACGTGCAGCTGGCGCTGATCGTCTTCGCCACCCTGCCGGTGCTCTTCGTCGCCACCTGGGTCTTCCGCCGCAAGTCCGTCAAGGCCTACGAGCTGGCCCGGGAGCGCGTCAGCGTCGTCAACGCCGACCTGCAGGAGCACGTCGCCGGGCTCCGCGTCGTACAGGCCTTCCGCGGCGAGCGCGGCGGCGCCGTGCGCTTCGCCGACCGCAGCGACGCCTACCGGCAGGCGCGCGTGCGCGGCCAGTGGCTGATCTCGGTCTACTTCCCGTTCGTGCAGCTGCTGTCCAGCGTCGCCGCCGCACTGGTGCTGATCGTCGGCGCCCAGCGGGTCGGCGCGGGCACGCTCACCGCCGGCGCCCTGGTGGCGTACCTGCTCTACATCGACCTGTTCTTCTCGCCCGTCCAGCAGCTCTCGCAGGTCTTCGACGGCTACCAGCAGGCGTCCGTGTCCCTGGGCCGTATCCGCGAGCTGCTGCGCACGCCGACCGCCACCCCGCCCGCCGAGTCCCCGCGGGGCGTCGACCGGCTGCGGGGCGAGATCACCTTCCGCGACGTGCACTTCCGCTACATCGAGGACGGCACCGAGGCGCTCTCCGGGATCGACCTGCGGATCCCCGCGGGCCAGACGGTGGCCTTCGTCGGTGAGACGGGCGCGGGCAAGTCGACCCTGGTCAAGATGGTCGCCCGGTTCTACGACCCGACCTCGGGCGCCGTCCTCGTCGACGGCCAGGACATCCGCGAACTCGACCTGACCGCCTACCGGCAGCGGCTCGGCGTCGTCCCGCAGGAGGCCTACCTCTTCGAGGGGACGGTCCGCGACGCCATCGCCTACGGACGGATGGACGCCACCGACGCCGAGGTGGAGGCCGCGGCGCGCGCCGTCGGCGCCCACGACATGATCGCCACGCTGGACGGCGGCTACCTGCACTCCGTCTCCGAGCGCGGCCGCAATCTCTCCGCCGGACAGCGCCAGTTGATCGCCCTGGCCCGCGCCGAACTGGTCGACCCGGACGTGCTGCTGCTCGACGAGGCGACGGCCGCCCTGGACCTGGCCACCGAGGCACTGGTCAACCACGCCGCCGACCGGCTCGCCGTACGCCGCACCACCCTGGTCGTCGCCCACCGGCTGACCACCGCCGCCCGCGCCGACCGGGTCGTCGTCCTCGACCACGGCCGGGTCGTGGAGGACGGCACGCACGAGCAACTCCTCGCCGCCGACGGCCGGTACGCCGGGCTGTGGCGCACCTTCGTCGGCGAGGACAAGAGCAGCGAGGCCGTCGCCTAGGCGGCCGCCCTTGTCGCGTCCGCGGCCCGGACCCCGGTGGTCCGGGCCGCCGGTCTTTGCCCGACGCCCCCTGGCGGCAGGCCACTTCCTCCTCATAGGTTCACGGGCGACGCCCGTCGAACCCCGAAGGAGGGGGCATGCGCAACGCGCTCAGATGGCTGCTGGCGCTGGTGCTGCTCATAGGCACCGCCGGCGGTGGAGTCGCCACCGCGACCGCTGACGAGCCGGACATCAAGGACCGCATCCTGGCGATACCCGGGATGAGCCTGATCGAGGAGAAGCCGGTCACCGGCTACCGCTTCTTCGTCCTGAACTACACGCAGCCGGTGGACCACCGGCACCCGTCCAAGGGGACCTTCCAGCAGCGGATCACCGTGCTGCACAAGGGGACCGACCGGCCCACGGTCTTCTACACCTCCGGCTACGGCCTCTCCACGACCCCCTCCCGCCGTGAGCCGACGCAGATCGTCGACGGCAACCAGGTCTCGATGGAGTACCGCTTCTTCACCCCGTCCCGCCCGGCGCCCGCCGACTGGTCCAAGCTCGACATCTGGCAGGCCGCCAGCGACCAGCACCGCATCTATCGTGCGCTGAGCCGGATCTACGCCGAGAACTGGCTCGCCACCGGCGCCAGCAAGGGCGGCATGACGGCCACGTACTACCGGCGCTTCTACCCGGGCGACATGGCCGGCACGGTCGCCTACGTCGCTCCCAACGACGTGGTGAACGACGAGGACTCCGCCTACAGCCGCTTCTTCCGCACCGTCGGCACCGCCGACTGCCGGGCGCGGCTGAACGCCGTGCAGCGCGAGGCCCTCGTGCGGCGGGGCGAGATCGTCGCCCGCTACCAGAAGTACGCCGCGGACAACGGGCTGACCTTCACCACCGTGGGCAGCGCGGACAAGGCGTACGAGAACGTGGTGCTGGACCTGGTGTGGGCCTTCTGGCAGTACCACCAGCAGGCGGAGTGCGCGGACGTGCCCGCGGCGTCCGCCACCACGGACGCCATCTACTCCTTCGTCGACTCCGTCTCCGGCTTCGACTTCTACACCGACCAGGGCCTGGAGTACTACACGCCGTACTACTACCAGGCGGGCACCCAGCTCGGCGCCCCGACCTTCGCCACCCCGCACCTGAAGGGCCTGCTGCGCTACCCCGGGATCTACCAGCCGCGCTCCTACGTGCCGCGCTCGATCCCGATGCGCTTCCAGCCCCGGGCGATGCACGACGTCGACTCCTGGGTGCGCCACCACGCGGAGCGCATGCTCTTCGTGTACGGGGCCAACGACCCGTGGGGCGCCGAGCCGTTCCGCCTCTCGCGCGGCGCGCACGACTCGTACGTGATGTGGGCGCCTGGCGCGAACCACGGCGCGGTCATCGGCGCGCTCGGCGAGGCCGACCGTGCGAGGGCCACCGCCGAGGTGCTGGAGTGGGCCGGGGTCGCCCCCGCGGCCGTGCGTGCCGACCCCGAGTCGGCCCGGCCCCTGGCGGCGTACGACGCCAAGCTCGACAAGAGCACCGAGGCCGCAGGCCGGCTGCCCTTCTGACCGGCTGCCTTTCTGCAGCCGCCCTTCTGACCGGCTGTCAGAGCCGGCGGGCGCATCCCACGCCCGCCGGCCCGCCGCCCACCCCGACGTACAGGGCCGTCCCGGCGGGGCAGGACCCGCGGCCGCGGGCCAGCTCCACGACCCGGAACCGCGGGGCGTGCGGGCCCGAGCCGTCGCAGGGCGTCTCCTTCACCCGGCCCTTGTGCGGGACGTGTAGACGCAGTCGCCCGCGATCGTCCGCGGCCCGCCGCCCCCGCCCGGGTCCCCGGGGTGCGGGGCCGCCAGGTTGCGCATGCAGGCGTAGCCCTGGGGGCGGGCGTTGGTGACGGTGAGCAGGAAGTCCGTGGTCGGCGGGCAGCGGTCGCCGGCCCGCGCGGCGGCAGGGGGAGCGGGCGAGGGCGAGGCGGGCAGCAGCCCGTAGAGCCGCCTGACGACGCGGGCCCGGGCGCCCGGGTCCGAGCACACCACCTCCCGGTAGGCGCCCACCCGGTCGCCGGCCGCGCAGTCGCCCCGGTCGAGGAAGACCGCGCCGTGCGTGGCCGGCGAGAGCGCCGGGCCCGCGGCCCCGCTGCCCGTTCCGCCGGGGACGGGCGAGCAGGCGGCGAGCAGCACGGCGACCAGCCATGCCGCTCCCAGCAGTTGTCCGGACAACACGCGCATGGCGGCCCCCCACCCGTCCCCCGGGCGAGTTGCCCGTTTTCGGCAGGATAGGTGGCGTGGCCCCTCAGCGGGAGGGGCCGCCCCGCGCGCTCAGTACCGCAGGCCCCAGCCGACCGGGTAGAGCGTCCGTGACGGATCGTCCGCCGCCGGAACCGCCACCGGGAGCTTCCCGCTGGGCCGTACCTTGCCCGCCATCACCCGGGCCGCCGCCCGCATCGACACGTCCGTCCAGCCGTAGGCGGCCAGGGACGCGGCCACCCCGTCCAGCCGGGCGACGTCGTACGGGTTGCGGATCGCGAGCTGCACCACCGGAACGCCGGTCGCGACGAGTGCGGCCACCAGGGCGATCTGGCCCGTCGACGCCCCGGTGACGTTGTACGTGGCCACCACCACGGCGTCCTTGTCCCGCGCGGCGGCCACCGCCCGGTCGATCGTCGCCTGCGCCGGCGCGGTGCCGGTCGACAGGACCTCCGCGGTGTGCCCGAGCCCGGTCAGGGCCGCGCCGAGCACCGCGGTGGGCGGGCCGCCGGTGCCCGAGGGCGCGGCCGGATCGGCGCCGACGACCAGCAGCCGCCGGTGGGCGGGCAGCGGCAGTGCTCCCCGATTCGCCAGCAGGGTCACGGTGCGTTCGGTGATCCGGTCGGCGTCGGCCAGGTGGCCTCGGGTGCCCACCACGCGGTCCACGCCGCGGTGGGTGACGTACGGGTCGTCGAGCAGCCCGCGCCGCGCCTTGAGCATGAGGATCCGGGTCAGGGACTCGTCGAGGCGTTCCTCGGTCAGCTCGCCGGACCTCACGGCGGCCAACACCCCCTGCCAGGCGGTCTCCATGACCGGCGGGTTGAGCAACTGGTCGGCGCCGGCCTTCAGGGCGAGCACCGGGACCCGGTCGTCCCCGTACTTCTGGCGCACGCCCTCCATGCCGAGGGAGTCGGTGACGACCACGCCGTCGTAGCCGAGTTCCTCGCGCAGGATGCCGGTGAGGATCGGCCGGGAGAGCGTGGCGGGGTCGCCGGAGTCGTCGAGGGCGGGCACCAGGATGTGCGCGGTCATGATCGAGTCGATGCCGGCGGCGATCGCGGCCCGGAACGGCGGGGCGTCCAGGCGCCGCCATTCCTCCAGCGAGTGCGTGATGATCGGCAGTTCGAAGTGGCTGTCGGTGCCGGTGTCGCCGTGCCCGGGGAAGTGCTTGGCGGTGGCGACGACCCCTGACCGCTGGTAGCCCTCCACCTGGGCGGCGACGAGCGCGGCCACGGCCTTCGGGTCGGCGCCGAACGAGCGCACGCCGATGACCGGGTTGGCGGGGTTGACGTTGACGTCGGCGACCGGCGCGTAGTCCTGGGTGATGCCCATCGCGGCCAGTTCGGCCCCGGCGACGGCCGCGGCCCGCCGGGCGTCCCGGGTGCTGCCGCCCGCGCCGAGCGCCATCCCGCCCGGGAAGAGCGTGGCGGGGGAGCCGACCCGGGCGACGGCGCCGTGCTCCTGGTCGGTGGAGATCAGCAGCGGTATCCGGGAGGACCGCTGGATGCCGTTGGAGAGGTCGGCGATCTGGTGCGGATCGCGGGTGTTGTGTGCCCAGGCGAAGTAGATGATGCCGCCGACGTGGTACTTGGCGATCAGCTCGGCCGCGTTGGAGACCCCGATCTCGGCCTGATTGGCGGCGACGTCGGCCGGATCGGGGGCGGTGGCCGAGTGGCCGTACACGCGCATGACGAAGAGCTGGCCGATCTTCTCCTCGATGCTCATGCGGTCGATGAGCGCACGGACGCGTCTGCGGTCGGCCGCGGCCGCGCTCGCGGTGCCCGGGACGCCGAGGGCGAGGGCGGTGGAGGCGGCCGCGGCGGCACCGAGCACCGTGCGACGGGACGGTTGGGGACGGTTGTGCATGACGGACTCCTTCCGGCAGGAGGTGGGGGGCGTGCTGAAAGAAACCTTCAAGCACACACGCTTAGCCGGAAAGTTATTGTCAGTCAATGAGTTGGGCACGCTCCGGGACGAGCCGGGACGGCACCGCGAGCACAGCGGCGTAGTGCTGGACCTGGATGCAGCGCTTGGTCTCGTCCCCGGTGGGCGCGGCCGACAGTTCCCGCCGTCCGATGGTCAGGACGGCTCCGGTGGGCCCGCAGCCCGTCAGCACGAAGCCGAAGCGCCGCTCGTCACCGCGCCGCGGATGCCGTGCCAGCTGTTCGCGCAGCGCGGCCGCCCCCTTGCGGGGCAGACCGGCGAGGAAGGCGTCGAGCTGCCGCGCCGAGGTGACCTCGGAACTACGCCGGCCGCCCGGCTCTCGCATGTCCTCCAGACCGCCGAACGCCACCGTGCTCCCGGGGGCGGGCGGATCGGCCCGGGGATCCGCCTCCTGCGCGAAGCGCGGCCGCTTCGGCATCCGGTCGCGCGGCACCTCGAACACGGCGACCACCCGGTTGGCGACGAGGCACTGGCCCGTCGCGGTCTGCGCGAGGCCGAGCGCCAGCCGGTCGCCGCTCCGGAAGAGGACGGCGTCCTTCGTGCGGTTGCAGCCGGTGGTCCGGGTCCAGGCGACCAGCACCGAGCGGGAGAAGTCGGTCCGCGCGGCGCGCCGCGCGATGTCGTCGGCGATCTCCGGTGCCGACTTCATGAAGTAGCCGGGGAAGCGGCTCAGGTCGCGCTCCCCGTCGAGGACGGTGTGCACCGCGGGTACTCCGCGTGTGGTCTCGGTGAAGTACACGCGGCGGGTGGAGACCGTCCCGCCGGCCGGGAGGGATCGCGGGGTGGACGCCGAGGCGGACGGCGCCGGGTCCGCGGGCGCGGAGGCGATCGCGGAGGTGGAGGGGCCGCCACCGGCGTTGTCGTAGGGGGGTACGCCGGTGGCGGGCTGCTGCCGGCCGCAGGCGGCGGAGAGGGTTGTCAGCGACGCAGCCAGCAGCGTGGCCGACACCGCTTTGCGGAGACTCCCGGGCAGCAGGCCGGTTGGACGGGGCCGGTACGGAAACGGTTCCCTGCGGGTGGGTGACATCCGCCCATGGTCACGCAACGACCCGGGGGTAGTGAACGCGCAACGCCCGGACCGTCTCCGTGATGGCCGGACGTCGCGACGCTCCCGTCCGCCACAAGGCGTACAGCCGCCGCACCGGCGCCGGCTCCAGCGGCACCACGACCACACCGTCCGGCACCGGACCGCGTCCCAGCCGCGGCACCAGCGCGATCCCCAGCCCGGCCGCCACCAGCGCCAACTGCGTCTGGTACTCGGCGACCTGGAACGCCAGGTCGGGCTCGGTGCCCGCCTCCCGCAGGGTCCGCACCAGCCAGTCGTGGCAGACGTGCCCGGGCGGCTGGCAGATCCACCGCTCGTCGACGACGTCCTCGCGGACGAGCGCCGCGCGCGCCGCCAGCGGATGCGCGGCGGGAACCAGCACGTCGCAGTGGTCCTCGCCGATCACCACCCGCTCCAGCCCCTCGGGGGCCGGCAGCGGGGCGATGTCCCAGTCGTGCACCACGGCCAGGTCCACGACACCGCGGGAGACCAGGTCGACCGACAGGTGCGCGCCCTCCTCCACCAGCCGCAGCTCCAGCGACGGGTGGGCGGCCGTCAGCCCGGCCAGCACCTCGGGGAGCAGGCCGCGCGCCGCGGTCGGGAAGGCGGCCATGGTCAGCCGCCCGGTGGGCCGGCCGCGCCGCTCCTCCAGCGCGACCTCGGCGCGCTCCACGATCGCCATCAGCTCCTGCGCGGTCTCCGCCAGCAGCTGCGCGGCCTCGGTCAGCGCCACGCCGCGGCCCTGCCGCTCCAGGAGCGTCGTACGGGTCTCCCGCTCCAGTTTGGCGATCTGCTGGGACACAGCGGACGCGGTGTAGCCGAGGGCCGTGGCCGCCGCCCCCACCGATCCGTGCACATGCACGGCGTGCAGCGCCCGCAGCCGGGCCAGATCCAGCATCCGTTCACCTCGTCATCCCGGCGCCAGGGGCGCATCGTTCAGCAACACTGAATCCGACAGTGCAGCAACACTCGCTAGTGCTTAAGAGTATGGTGCCCGATGCTGGAGCGATGCGACCGGCACACCTCGCCCTCGCGGTCCTCGTCGCCGCGGTCTGGGGCGTCAACTTCGTGGTCATCGAGGTGGGACTCGGCCACTTCCCGCCGCTGCTCTTCTGCGCCCTGCGCTTCCTGGCCGCCGCAGTGCCGGCGGTCTTCTTCGTCCGCCGGCCCGGCGTCCCCCCGCGCCGGATCGTCGCCGTCGGACTCGTCCTCGGCGTCGCCAAGTTCGGCCTGCTCTTCATCGGCATGGACCAGGGCATGCCTGCCGGGCTGTCCTCGCTGGTGCTGCAGGTCCAGGCCGTCTTCACCGCCCTCCTCGCGGTCGCCCTGCTGGGCGAGCGGCCCGGCCGGCTCCGGACGGCCGGCATGGGCTTCGCCTTCGCGGGGATCGCCGTCGCCGCGTACGACGAGGGCGCCTCCGGCCCGATCGGCGCGTTCGTGCTGGTCGTCGCGGCCGCCGCCTTCTGGGGGCTGTCCAATGTGCTCACCCGCCGCGCCGCCCCGCCGGACGCGCTGAGCTGGATGGTCTGGGTGAGCCTCGTCCCGCCGCTGCCGCTGCTCGCCCTCTCCCTGGTCGTCGAGGGCCCCGCGGCGGACGTCGCCGCGCTGCGCGGTCTCGACTGGAGCGGCGCCGGTGCGATCCTCTACGTCGCCTGGATCACCACGGTGTTCGGGTTCGGCGCCTGGGGCTTCCTGCTGCGGACGTACGACGCCTCCGCGGTGGCGCCGTTCTCCCTGCTCGTCCCGGTGTTCGGCATGACATCGGCGGCCATGCTGCTGGACGAGGGAGCCGGCCCGCTGCGCTGGACGGCCGCGGTGCTGCTGGTGGGCGGCGTCGGAGTGACGTCGCTGGGGTCGCTGGGGTCGCTGGGATCGCCGGGCTCGATCCGGCCGGGCCGGGGCGCGGGCGCGGGTGAGGGCGAGGGCGCCCGGCTCAGGCGGACTCGCCGAGCAGCCGCAGCAGATGCGCACGCCCCCGCGACAGCAGCTCCGGCAGCGCCCGCACCTGCGGGTACCGGCGCTTCTCGTACTCCCAGCAGAGCCAGCCGTCCCAGCCCGCGCGACTGAGCACCTCCACCGTCCCGGCCAGCGGCAGCGCCCCGTGGCCGAGCGGCAGCGGAGTGGTGTCCTGCGCCGAGGAGATGTCCTTGACCTGCACGTAGCCCAGGTAGGGGGCGAGCACCGGATAGGTGTGCTCGGGCTGCTCCCCGCCCAGCCACGGGTGCATCACGTCCCAGAGCGCACCCGCGTGGTGATGGCCCACCAGCCCCAGGATCCGCGCCACGTCCGCGCCGGTCCGGTGCGAGTCATGGGTCTCCACCAGGACCCGCACGCCGGCGTCCGCCGCCTCCGCGACCACCGCCGCCAGCCGGCGGGCGGCCCGGGTGTCGGCGGCGTCCACGTCGTCGTCACCGGCGCCGGGGAACACCCGTACGTAGGGGGCTCCCAGGTCGGCGGCGAGGCGCACGTGGTCGCGCAGGCCGCGCAGCGCGGGGGCGTCCTCGCCGGGAGCGGCCACCTGCACGTGGGAGGCGACCGCCAGGACCGCGACACCGGCGTCCCGGAACTTTCCGGCCACGTCGGCACGCTGCCGTTCCGTCAGGCCGCTGTGCACCGGCTCCTCATGGCCCGCCCGCAGCTCCACGCCGTGGTAGCCGTGCTCCGCGGCGAGCCGGACGACGTCCGGCAGGGGGAGCCCCGGCACGCCGAGGGTCGAGAACGCGAGCTTCACTTTTCGGACGTTACAGCACCAGCCGCCAGTCCTGCCCGACGAGATCCCGGCCGAAACTGCGGTGCGGCTTCTCCCCGACGAGCTCGAAACCGGCCGCCTCGTAGATCCGCCGGGCGGAGACCAGGACGTCGTTCGTCCACAGCACCAGCTCGCGATGGCCGGCGGCGCGGGCGTGCGCGACGCAGGCCTCCACCAGCCGGCGGCCGATGCCGTGGCCCCTGGCCGCCGGGTCGACCAGCAGCAGGCGCAGCCGTGCCGTGCCGGGCGCGTCGTCGCGTACGCAGAAGACGCATCCGGCGCGTTCGCCGTCCAGCTCGGCGATCCACGCCCGCTCGTGGCCGCCCGCGACGATCCGGGCGACGAGGGTCTCGTACTCGGCGTTCCAGCCGTACTCCTCGGCGTAGACCTCCGCGTTGCGCTGGACCACCCAGCCGAGGTCACCGGGGCGCGGCTCGCGCAGCCGGACCCGGGCCCCCGGAGGGGCTTTTGCGGCGGCGCCGCCGAGGACGTCGCGGACGGTGCGCATGGCCTGTGTCAGGCGGGCTCGGTCCTTCGGGGCGAGTCCGCTGACCATGGACGCGACCGCCTCCCGCGACCGGTCCTCCAGGAGCCGGGCGGCCTCCCGGCCGTCGGGTGTCGGCTCCACCCGCTGCCGCCGGGCGTCCCGTGGTGACGGCGCGCGGGTCACCAGCCCCCGTTCCTCGAAGGCCGCCAGCATCCGGCTCAGCTGCCCCGCGTCCACCGAGAGGGCCGTGCGCAGGTCGGCGGCGTCCAGCCCGCCGCCGGCGGCGTGGGCGAGCTCGTAGAGCACGCGGGCCTCGGTGAGCGTGTACGGGGTGTGCAGATGGCGGCTGTAGTCGAGCGCGCCGATGAGGTTGGTGTAGAAGCGGTTGAACGCCCGGATCTCCTGGACGGTCACGGCGGGCTCCCTCCGGAATTCTTTGACTGGGTCAAAGGTATCCCCGCCGGGTGTTCCTGAACAGGTGCCGGCGCGCCCCCGCGGGCGGCTACGCGCCCTTTCGCGGTGCCGCCGTCGACGCCCGCACCATCAGCTCCGTCCGCACGGTCGCCAGCCCGCCGGGAGGCGCCGCCTGACGCCCCATGACCAGCCGCCCGGCGCGGGCGCCGGCTTCCTGCAGCGGTATGCGCACCGTCGTGAGCGCGGGCGCGGCGTCCACACTGAAGGGGAGGTCGTCGAAGCCGGCGACCGAGACGTCCTCGGGGATGCGCAGCCCGCGCTCGCGCAGCGCCGCGCAGACGCCGAGCGCCACCGTGTCGTTGGCGGCGACGACCGCGGTGAGCGCGGGCTCGCGGCGCAGCAGCTCCAGTGCCGCGTCGTAGCCGGAGGAGCGGTCGTAGTAGCCGTGCACGGTGAGGCGGTCGAGCTCCGCGGGGGAGCCCGCGAGCCCGGCCTCGGCCAGGGCGGCGCGGTGGCCCTCCAGACGGTGCCGGGTGGTGCTGCGCTCCGCGGGGCCGGCGACGTAGCCGATGGTGCGGTGGCCGAGGGCCAGCAGGTGCTCGGTGAGGCGCTGCGCGCCGCCGCGGTTGTCGAAGGCGACGGTCATCACGGAGTCGGCGGCGGGGCCGGCGATGTCGGCGAGCTCCGGCACGGGCGGGCGGCCGCACAGCACGATCCGGGTGCCGGAGGCGGAGAGCCGTGCGAGGCGGCCGGCGACGGCCGTGCTGTGGCCGGTGCCCTCCACGGCGCCCCCGGTGAGCACCACGCCCGCGGCGCGCTGCCGCTCCAGCAGGGTCAGGTAGTTGAGCTCGGCCTCGGGAGAGCCTCCGGTGTTGCAGACCACGGCGAGCTTCCCGGTGCCCGCGGGCAGCCCGGAGGGCTGCTCGGCGCCGCCGCTGATCTCGCCCTGCACGGCGCTGGCGATCAGCCCGAAGAAGGGGTCGGCCACGTCGTTGACCAGTACCCCGACGAGGTCGGAGGTGGCCGCGGCCAGCGCGCGCGCGTGCCCGTTGACGACGTAGTGGAGGTCGTCGACGGCCCGCAGGACCCGCTCGCGCGTACTGCCCGCGACCGGATAGTTGCCGTTGAGGACACGCGACACGGTCGCGGCGGACACTCCGGCGCGCGCCGCCACGTCGGCGAGGGTCACTGCCATCTCGTCTGTTTCCTCCGGGTCGGTCCTCCCCGGGCCCTCCGCCCGTGGCCGCACATGTTCTCACCTCGGGGGCCGGTGGGGGAGCGGAGTCGCGCGGCAACTTGCCGGGGGTCCTCCAGCACTGTGGGGCCGCGAGGGGGGAATGCGCTTTCTGCCGCTGTTCCGTAGCCATGACGCGCTGTCGCCGCCGCCGTCCGGACCCCGATCCGGAGCCCTCGGACGCCGGCCGTCGGTGCCTCTGCGGCGCCGTCGCGCGGGCGCCGGCGGCCGGGCGGTCGATGGGCGCACGCCGCACCACCGCGACCGCGTCCGGTTCGTCGCGCCGAAGTCCCCGGCCCGGCGGGCGCATTGTCTGCGGGGTGAGCGCCGATCAGCTGCGGTGCACCGGGCGCGGCCCTCCGTAGGGCCTCGCCGGCATCCGGGCCGCCTGCGAGGAGCAGCTCGCCGTCGTCGAGGGCGCGGGCTCGCGGGCCGTCCTCATGGCCTCGCGCGCGCCGGCCGCCGTCGCGAAGGGCCCCGAGGGCCACCTGGAGGTCTGCGGCCATCTGCTGCGCCAGGCCGCCGGGCCCGTCGTACTGCTGTGGCCGGACCCGAGGTGGAGATCTCCAACCCCGCGCTGTGGGCCCGGAACGGGGCCGAGAAGCCGGCCGAGACGGTCGCCGGGTACCGCCGGCACGTGTTCTGAGAAATCTCTGAAAATTTCTTCCGGAAGCCGTGCAACCATCCCTGGGGCCGGTGTGTCTACGTAGCGTCAAGACCTGGAGGGGGGCCTCACAAGGGTCTTGAGTGGGGGAGAGCGTGGCGCCCGGAGGGGGCTCGGGGCATCGCGCAGAGGGAGGGGAACGCCAAAGGGGTCCGGCTTGCCGGACCCCTTTCGCCATGTTCGCCCGGTCCGGTCCGCTCGGTCCGCTCGGTCCGCCCGGGCCGCCGCGGCTCAGCGTTTCTCGCGGGCCCGCCGGGCCAGCACCGCCGCCATCACGGGGATCACCGTCTCCAGCGCCGCCGAGACCGCCTCGACCGGGAGCCCGGTCCGCTTGGCCACCGCCCGCGCCGCCGGGGCGGCGACCTTGGCCAGTACGGCGGCCAGCACTCCGCGGCCCGGTTCCCGCCCCGTACCGCCCTGCAGCCCGGCGAAGCCGATGGCGGCCGCGGGCAGCGGCTCGGGCTCGTTCGCGGCCTGCTCCATGGCCTGGCACAGCTCCGCGGTGCCGCCGGGCGTCACCGCGTCGTCGGTCAGCACCCCCGTGATCGAGGCCACCGCGCTCCCCACGACCTGCTGCGCCTGGTCGGCGTCGGTCCCGAGCAGCATGGTGATCTCCCGGAGCCGGTCGTCCCCCAGCTCCTCCAGTACCTCGTCCTTCAGCGGTCGGTCGCTCATGGTCGGGACGCTACGCGCGATTCGCCCGCCCGGCCCGCCGACCGCAGCCGGACGGATGTACGGCCTGGATGCATCTAGAAGGGCACGCCGCAGCGCAGGATCACGTTGGCGTACGGCCGGGACTCGCCGGTGCGGACGACGAGGCGGGCCTGCCGGGTACGGGCCTTGAACTCCTCGTGCGGGACCAGCTCCAGGTCGGGGAAGGCCCCGTCGAGCCGGGCGGTCACCTCGGGATTGTGCTCGCGGACCTCCTTGGCCGCGATCGCCCCCTCCACCACCAGTTCCTCCAGCAGGCCGTCGAGGACCTCGGAGAAGGACGGCGTACCGGCCCGGAACGCGAGGTCGACGACGATCGGCCCGGGAGGGATCGGGAGCCCCGCGTCGCAGACCACCACCAGGTCGGTGTGGCCCAGCACGGCGATGGCGCCCGCCAGATGGCGGTTGAGGATTCCGGACTTCTTCACAGCTGACCCACTTCTTCGAGGGTGGGGAAGGATTCCTGCGCACCCGGCTTCATGACGGCCGCGGCGCCCACCCGCACCGCGAACCGCACGGCGGTCACCAGGTCGTCGCCCGCGCCCAGCCGCCAGGCCAGCGCCCCCGTGAAGGAGTCGCCGGCGCCGGTGGTGTCTACGGCCGCCACGCGCGGGCTGGGTATGCGCACGGTGCCGTCCGCCGTCGCGGCGAGCGCGCCCGCCGCGCCGAGCGTGACGACCACCGAGCGCGGGCCGAGCGCGAGCAGCCCGGCCGCCCACGCCTCGGGGGTGTCCCCGGCCTCCGGACCCAGCAGGACGCGTGCCTCGTGCTCGTTGACCACGATGGGGTCGCAGCCGGCGAGCACCTCCCGCGGCAGTGGGGCGGGGGGCGAGGGGTTGAGCACGATCCGCGTGCCTGCCTCCGTGGCCGCCGCCACCGCGGCGGCCACGGACTCCAGGGGGATCTCCAGTTGCAGCGAGACCACCCTGGCGGCGGCCAGCAGCTCGCGCGCACCGGTCACGTCCGCCGGGGTGAGCCGGGCGTTGGCGCCCGGCGACACCACGATGCTGTTGTCACCCGAGGGGTCCACGGTGATCAGCGCGACGCCGGTGGGGGTGTCGCCGCTGAGGACGCCGGTGGTGTCGACGCCGGCCGACGTCAGCGAGCCGGTGAGCAGCCGCCCGTGGGCGTCGTCGCCGACCCGCGCGAGCAGGGCGGTACGGGCGCCCAGGCGGGCCGCGGCGACGGCCTGGTTCGCGCCCTTGCCGCCGGGGTGGGTGGCGAGGTCGGAACCGAGGACCGTCTCACCGGCGTCCGGGCGCCGGTCGACGTGGATCACCAGGTCGGCGTTGGCCGACCCTACGACCAGCAGGTCGTGGCCGTGCATCTGCGTGTCCCTTCGGGTGTTCAGCCGGACCGGTCGTCCGTCAGGAGGAGAATTCGGTGACGTTCTTCTCGGTGACGACCTTGACCGGGACCTTCACCAGGCTGTTGAGCTTCTCGCCCTTGGCGGCCTTCACCGCGTTCTGCACGGCCAGCTTGCCGAGTTCCTTCGGCTGCTGGGCGACGGACGCGAAGAGGGTGCCGCCCTTGACCGCGGTGAGGCCGTCGGGGGTGCCGTCGAAGCCGACGACCTTGACCGACTTGCCGGCCTTGTCGCCGAGCGCCTTGATGGCGCCGAGGGCCATCTCGTCGTTCTGGGCGAAGACGCCGGTGACGTCGGAGTGGGCCTGCAGCAGGTTGGTCATGACGTCCAGGCCCTTGGTGCGGTCGAAGTCGGCGGCCTGCTGGGCCACGACCTTGATGCCCGGGTAGGCCTTGATGCCCTCGTTGAAGCCCTGGCCGCGCTCGTTGGCCGCGGAGGTGCCCGCGGTGCCCTGGAGGACGACCACGGTGCCCTTGCCGCCCAGCGAGTCGGCCAGGGTCTTGGCGGCGAGCCGGCCGCCGGCGACGTTGTCGGAGGCGACGGTGGTGGCGAGCTCGGCCTTGTTGACGCCGCGGTCGGCCGCGACGACGGGGATGCCGGCCTTGTTGGCGGCCTTCACGGAGGGGCCGGCCGCGTCGGAGTCCACCGGGTTGACGATGATCGACTTCACGTTCTGGCTGGTGAAGTTCTGCAGCTGGTTGGCCTGCTGCGACGCGTCGTTCTGCGCGTCGGTGACGGTCAGGTCGACGCCCTCCTTCTTCGCCTCGGCCTGCGCGCCCTCCTTCAGCTGCACGAAGAACGGGTTGTTGAGAGTGGAGACCGACAGACCCACCTTGACGTCGGAGGACGAGCCGGAGCCGGAGTTGCAGGCGGTCGCGGTGAGCGCGAGGGCGGCGACGGCGACGGTGGTGGCGGAGATGAGCTTGGTGCGCATGGAAGTTCCTTGCTGGTGTGGTGCGGAGAAGAAGAAGGGGTCTGGGGTGCGCGCGGCGGTCAGCCGCGGCGGCGCAGCGTGTCGAGCAGGACGGCCAGCGCGATGACCGCGCCGATGACGACCTGCTGCCAGAAGGCGGACACCGACAGCAGGTTGAGGCCGTTGCGGAGGACGGCGAGGATCAGCGCGCCGATCAGGGTGCCGGACGCCTTGCCGACGCCGCCGGAGAGGCTGGCGCCGCCGATGACGACCGCCGCGATGGCGTCCAGTTCGTAGCCGTAGGCCGCCTGAGGCTGCGCCGAGGCGAGACGGGAGGCGAGGACGATGCCGGCGACCGCGGCGAAGAGGCCGGACAGCGCGTAGATGATGATCTTCTGGCGCTTGACCCGGATGCCGGAGAGGCGGGCCGCCTCCTCGTTGCCGCCGATCGCGTACATGGCGCGGCCTATGTAGGTGCGGCCGAGGATGATCGCCGTGGCGGCGCCCGCGACGATCATCACCAGGACCGGGACGGGCAGCCAGCCGCCGATGGTGTCGCCCAGGTGGGAGACGGAGTCGGGGAAGGCGATGGGGCTGCCCTGGGAGATGACCAGGGTCAGGCCCCGGCCGATCGAGAGCATCGCGAGGGTCGCGATGAACGGCGGCAGCTTGCCGAAGGAGATCAGCAGGCCGCTCAGCAGGCCGCTGGCGACACCCGTGGCGACGGAGAGTACGACCGCCAGCCACACCGGCAGGCCCGCCGAACTCGCGCTCCAGGCCAGTACCGTCGCCGAGAGCGCCGCGACCGAGCCCACGGACAGGTCGATCCCGGCCGCGACGATCACGAAGGTGGAGCCGAAGGCGAGAATGGCGACGACGGCCGCCTGGACGCCGACGTTGAGCAGGTTCTGCGTGGACAGGAAGTCGCCCGAGAGGAACGACAGTGCCACGAGCAGGACCACCAGGGCGCTGAGCGCGCCGTTGTTGAGGAGCACACGGCGTGCCGCGGCGACGCCGCCCGTGTCCGTACTGCTTTTGAGCGTGTCAGTGGCCACGGGAGCCCTCCACATCCTTCGTTGCTGTTGCGTTGCCGCCCTCGGTGGGCGCTGTACCGACGGCCAGGGCCATGACGGAGTCCTGGGTGGCCTCGTGCGCGGGAAGTTCACCGGCGATCCGGCCCTGGGACATCACCAGGACGCGGTCGCTCATGCCCAGGACCTCGGGGAGGTCGCTGGAGATCATCAGCACCGCGTGGCCGGAGGCCGTGAGCTGATTGACGAGCTGGTAGATCTCGACCTTGGCGCCGACGTCGATGCCCCGGGTCGGCTCGTCGAGGATGAGCACCTTGGTGTCGGCCAGCAGCCACTTGCCGATGACGATCTTCTGCTGGTTGCCGCCCGACAGGGTGCGCACGTGCTGGTGGAGCCCGGCCATGCGGACCTTGAGCTGCCCCGAGATCCGGTCCGCCGCCTTGCGCTGCCCGGCCCGGTCGACGAACCCGGCGCGGGTCGCCCGGCCGAGGGTGACCAGGCCCAGGTTCTCCTGGATCGTGGCGTCCAGCACCAGGCCCTGGCCCTTGCGGTCCTCGGGCACCAGGCCGATGCCCGCGTCCATGGCGGCGTTGACGTCGTGGCGGCGCAGCCGCTTGCCCAGTACCTCGATCGTCCCGGAGTCGTACGGGTCGGCGCCGAAGACCGCGCGGACGACCTCGGTGCGCCCGGCTCCGACGAGCCCGGCCAGGCCCACGACCTCGCCGGCCCGCACCTCGAAGGTCACGTCGCGGAAGACGCCGCCCCGGGTGAGGCCCTCGACCCGCAGCAGGGGCGCGCCTGCTTCGGCGCGCTCGCGGGGGTACTGCTGCTCGATGCTGCGGCCCACCATCAGCCGGACCAGTTCGTCCTCGGTGGTGCTCGCGGGCACCTGGGCGACGCTACGGCCGTCGCGAAGGACGGTGACGCGGTCGCCGAGGGCGGCGATCTCCTCCAGATGGTGGGTGATGAAGACGATGCCGACGCCGTCCTCGCGCAGCTGGCGCACGATCCGGAAGAGCTTGTCGACCTCCTCGCTGGTGAGGACCGCGGTCGGCTCGTCCATGATCAGGACGCGCGCCTCCAGGCTGAGCGCCTTGGCGATCTCCACCATCTGCAGGCGGGCGATGCCCAGTTCGGAGACCGGGGTGCGCGGGTCGACGTCGATGCCGACCCGTTCCAGCAGGGCGGCGGCGTCCGCGTTCATCTGCTTGCGGTTCACCAGGCCGAATCGGCGCGGCTGGCGGCCCAGGAAGATGTTCTCGGCGACGCTCAGCGCCGGGACGAGGTTGAACTCCTGGTAGATGGTCGCGATGCCCAGTTTCTCGGCGTCCTGCGCACCATGGATGCGCACTTCGCCGCCGTCGACGAGGATCCGGCCCTCGTCGGGGCGGTTGGCGCCGGAAAGCATCTTGATCAAGGTGCTCTTGCCCGCGCCGTTCTCGCCGAGCAGGACGTGCACCTCGCCTCCGCGCAGGTCGAAGTCGACGCCGTCGAGGGCCACCACACCGGGGAAGACCTTGCGGACGCCCTCCATGCGGAGGAGCTCGGGGCTGCTCGTGCTCAACGGGGGCTCCTTTCGGACGCGCCGCAGGAGCGGCGGACAACGAGACGGGCGGACACGGTGACCGACGGCGCCGGCCTGCCCTCCACCCGGTCGATCAGCGAGCGGACGGCCGCGCGGCCGAGATCGCCGGTGGGCTGGGCGATCGCGGTGATCGGCGGATCGGTGTGGAGGAACCACGGGATGTCGTCGAAGGCGGCGAGCGCGATGTCGTCGGGCACCCGCAGGCCGCGGGCGCGGATCTCGTCCATGGCGCCGAGCGCCATCAGGTTGTCCGCGGCGAAGACGACGTCGGGCGGGACCGGCAGGTCCAGGAAGCGGGCTATCGCCCGGCGCCCGCTGTCGGCCTGGAAGTCGCCCTGGCCGATGTACTCGTCGGGCAGCGGCAAGCCGAAGGCGGCCAGCGCCTCGCGGAAGGCCCGCACACGCTCGCGGCCCGTGGTGGTCGCGGCGGGGCCCGCGATGATCGCCGGCCGGCGGTGGCCCAGACCGTGGAGGTGGGCGACCAGGTCGCGCACCGCGTCGAAGCCGTCGGTGCGGACCACCGGGACGTCGTTGCCGATGCCGGGGATCCAGCGGTCGACGAAGACCATCGGGGTGCCGGAGCGCACCGCGTCCAGGATCAGCGGGGAACCGCCGTCGGTCGGGCTGACCAGCAGCCCGTCGATGCGGCGGTCCAGCAGCGTGCGGATGTGGTGGTCCTGCTGCTCCGGCCGCTCGTCGGCGTTGCCGATGATCACGCTGTAGCCCAGTGCCCTGGCCTCGTCCTCCACCGAGCGGGCGAGCTCGGTGAAGAAGGGGTTCAGCACGTCGCTGATGACCAGGCCGAGGGTCCGGGTCTGGTCGGTGCGCAGGGAGCGCGCCACCGCGTTGGGCCGGTAGCCGAGTTCGGCCACGGCCTCCAGCACCCGTGTGCGGGTGTCCGGGCGGACCGCCGGGTGGTCGTTGAGCACGCGGGAGACCGTCGCGACGGAAACACCGGCGCGTGATGCCACGTCCTTGATGCTCGCCACCCGTCCCACCTCCTCGTGGAATCGATTACAAAGAGGATTGGAATCGATTACACGCTCCGAGGCAAGAGCGTGAAACCGGATCGTTACATTCCGGGGGGTCGACCGGGTGGAGTTGTCCACAGGCCCCGACGGCCTGTCGGGGCCGGGCGGTACCGTCGGACCACGACGCAGATCCGAGGAGGTGGCCCGCGCCGTGGGGGAGTTGAGACCGGCCGTCGTCGAGGGCGTCCTCGAGCGGATCACGTACGCGAACGAGGAGAACGGGTACACGGTCGCCCGGGTCGACACCGGCAGGGGCGGTGGCGACCTGCTGACCGTGGTCGGCTCGCTGCTGGGCGCCCAGCCGGGCGAGTCGCTGCGCATGGAGGGCCGCTGGGGCTCCCACCCGCAGTACGGCAAGCAGTTCACCGTGGAGAACTACACCACCGTCCTGCCCGCGACGATCCAGGGCATTCGGCGCTACCTCGGCTCGGGGCTGATCAAGGGCATCGGCCCGCGCATCGCCGAGCGGATCGTCGAGCACTTCGGCACCGACACCCTGGAGGTCATCGAGCGCGAGCCGGCCCGGCTGGTGGAGGTCCCCGGGCTCGGCCCCAAGCGCACCAAGCTGATCGGCGCCGCGTGGGAGGAGCAGAAGGCCATCAAGGAGGTCATGGTCTTCCTCCAGGGGGTCGGCGTGTCCACCTCGATCGCGGTGCGGATCTACAAGGAGTACGGGGACTCGTCGATCTCCGTGGTCAGGAACCAGCCCTACCGGCTGGCGGCCGACGTGTGGGGCATCGGCTTCCTCACGGCGGACCGGATCGCGCAGGCCGTCGGCATCCCGCACGACAGCCCCGAGCGGGTCAAGGCCGGTCTCCAGTACGCGCTGTCCCAGGCGACCGACAACGGCAACTGCTTCCTGCCCGAGGAGCAGTTGCTGTCGGACGCCGTGAAGCTGCTCCAGGTGGACACCGGCCTGGTCATCGACTGCCTCGCGGAGCTGGCCGGCGAGGAGGGCGTGGTGATCGAGCCCGTGCCCGCCCCCGACGGCGGTGGCGACCCGGTGCGCGCGGTGTACCTGGTGCCCTTCCACCGGGCGGAGATCTCCCTGGCCGGCTCGCTGCTGCGGTTGCTGCGCGGCACGGAGGACCGGCTGCCCGCCTTCCGCGACGTGGACTGGGACAAGGCGCTGACCTGGCTCGCCGAGCGGACGGGCGTGGACCTCGCGCCCGAGCAGCAGGAGGCGGTGCGGCTGGCGCTCACCGAGAGGGTCGCCGTGCTGACCGGCGGCCCGGGCTGCGGCAAGTCCTTCACGGTCAAGTCCGTGGTGGCGCTCGCACAGGCGAAGAAGGCCAAGGTCGTGCTGGCGGCGCCGACGGGCCGGGCGGCCAAGCGGCTGGCCGAGTTGACCGGGGCCGAGGCCTCCACGGTCCACCGGCTGCTGGAGCTCAAGCCGGGCGGCGACGCCGCGTACGACCGCGAGCGGCCCCTCGACGCCGATCTGGTCGTCGTCGACGAGGCCTCGATGCTCGACCTGCTGCTGGCGAACAAGCTGGTCAAGGCCGTGCCGCCGGGGGCCCACCTGCTCTTCGTCGGCGACGTGGACCAGCTGCCCAGCGTCGGCGCCGGCGAGGTGCTGCGCGACCTGCTGGCAGAGGGGAGCCCGGTCCCGTCGGTGCGGCTGACCCGCGTCTTCCGGCAGGCCCAGCAGTCCGGCGTGGTGACCAACGCGCACCGGATCAACTCCGGAGCGCATCCGGTCACCCAGGGGCTGGACGACTTCTTCCTCTTCGTGGAGGAGGACGGCGAGGAGACGGCCCGGCTCACGGTGGACGTGGCGGCGCGCCGCATCCCGCGCCGGTTCGGCCTCGACCCGCGCCGTGACGTCCAGGTGCTCGCCCCCATGCACCGCGGTCCCGCGGGCGCCGGCGTGCTGAACGGCCTGCTTCAGCAGGCGGTCACCCCGGCCCGCCCCGACCTGCCGGAGCGGCGCTTCGGCGGCCGGACCTTCCGTGTCGGCGACAAGGTGACACAGATCAGGAACAACTATGAAAAAGGCGCCAACGGCGTCTTCAATGGAACCGTGGGGGTCGTCACCTCCCTGGACACCGTGGAGCAGCGGCTCACCGTACTGACCGACGAGGACGAGGAGATCCCCTACGACTTCGACGAGCTGGACGAGCTGGCGCACGCCTATGCGGTGACGATCCACCGGTCACAGGGCAGCGAATATCCCGCCGTCGTGATCCCTGTCACCACCGGGGCGTGGATGATGCTCCAGCGAAACCTGCTCTATACCGCCGTTACCCGGGCAAAGCGATTGGTGGTGCTCGTGGGGTCGCGCAGGGCGATCGGCCAGGCGGTCCGCACCGTCTCCGCAGGCAGACGCTTCACGGCTCTCGACCATCGGCTGGCGCGCGCGGCAAAATAGGCACTGGGTGCCACCATTCGGCTCCTCGATCGACCCCGAGTGCACGTGGTCACGCCAAATGGGGGACAGTAGGGGTAGTCAGGGCACCTACAAACCTCGAAGAAGAGGCACGACGTCGGTGAGGGAATGACGTGAGCGACAACTCTGTAGTACTGCGGTACGGGGACAGCGAGTACAGCTACCCGGTGATCGAGGGCACCGTTGGGGACAACGGCTTCGACATCGGCAAGCTGCGTGCCAACACCGGCCTGGTCACCCTGGACAGCGGCTACGGCAACACCGCGGCCTACAAGTCCGCGATCACCTACCTCGACGGCGAGCAGGGAATCCTCCGCTACCGCGGGTACCCCATCGAGCAGATCGCCGAGCGCGGCTCCTTCCTGGAGACCGCGTACCTTCTCATCAACGGTGAGCTCCCCACCGTCGACGAGCTCGCCGCCTTCCGCGGCGACATCACGCAGCACACGCTCCTCCACGAGGACGTCAAACGTTTCTTCCAGGGCTTCCCGCGGGACGCCCACCCGATGGCGATGCTGTCCTCCGTGGTCAGCGCGCTGTCGACCTTCTACCAGGACAGCCACAACCCGTTCGACGAGAAGCAGCGCTACCTGTCGACGATCCGGCTCATCGCCAAGCTGCCGACGATCGCGGCGTACGCGTTCAAGAAGTCGGTGGGCCACCCCTTCGTCTACCCGCACAACGACCTCGGCTACGTCGAGAACTTCCTGCGGATGACCTTCGCCGTGCCCGCCGAGGAGTACGAGCTCAACCCGGTCGTCGTCGACGCCCTGGACAAGCTCCTCATCCTCCACGCGGACCACGAGCAGAACTGCTCCACCTCCACCGTGCGTCTGGTCGGCTCCTCGCAGGCCAACCTGTTCGCGTCGATCTCCGCGGGCATCAACGCCCTGTGGGGCCCGCTGCACGGCGGCGCCAACCAGAGCGTGCTGGAGATGCTGGAGGCCATCCAGGCCGACGGCGGCGACGTGGACGCCTTCATCCGCAAGGTGAAGAACAAGGAGGACGGCGTCCGCCTGATGGGCTTCGGGCACCGGGTCTACAAGAGCTTCGACCCCCGGGCGAAGATCATCAAGGCCGCCGCCCACGACGTGCTCTCCGCGCTCGGCAAGTCCGACGAGCTGCTGGACATCGCGCTGAAGCTCGAGGAGCACGCCCTCAGCGACGACTACTTCGTCTCGCGCAACCTGTACCCGAACGTCGACTTCTACACCGGCCTGATCTACCGGGCCATGGGCTTCCCGACCACGATGTTCACGGTGCTCTTCGCGCTCGGCCGGCTCCCCGGCTGGATCGCCCAGTGGCACGAGATGATCACCGAGCCGGGCTCCCGGATCGGCCGTCCGCGCCAGGTCTACACGGGCGTCGTCGAGCGGGACTACGTCCCGGTCGAGGCCCGCTGACGCGAGCGCCCCGCGCAAAGAGAAACGCCCCGCGCCGAATCCCCCCACGGGTTCGGCACGGGGCGCTCCCGTTTCCCGGAGCGGATCCCCCCACGGGTCCGTACCGGGCGTTCTTTGGGTGCGCTCGCCCAGCCGGGACCAGCCACCCGGGAGGGCCGCTCAAAGCTCTCCGGGCAGTTCGCCCCGGCATGGCGACCGGGCTGTCCCCCAAAGACAACCCGCTCATCATCTCACCGAGTCCGCCGGGAGCCCGGTGTCTTCGCTCGGTTAGACCCCCTCGTAAACCAAAAGGTTACGTTCCAGCCAGTGTGATCTCGGTCATGTCTACGCATCTTCTACGCCATCCGCATCATGGCTGACCCCCGTGTCGGTCGCGCACCCGGGGTCCCGTAACGTGCTGTCCCTCCTGGAGGGGCGGAGCGTGATGTCGCAGAACGCAAGTGTGGGCCGGCACGTCGTGGTGACCGGCGGGGGAACGGGCATCGGCCGGTCGGTGGCCACCCTCTTCGCCGAGGCCGGCGACCATGTGACCATCGTCGGCCGGCGCCGCGAGGTGCTGCGGGCCACCGCCGACGACCTGCGCTCCAACCGCGGTTACGACGTCACCCCGGTCGTCTGCGACCTCGCGGATCCCGACGACGTGGAGGCGACCCTCGCACGGCTGCCCCGGCGCATCGACGTCCTGGTCAACAACGCGGGCAGCCGCGAACTGGCGATCGGGGCCGGCCCGCACGGCGTGCTGGCCCGCTGGCGCGGTGATTTCGAGCGCAACGTCCTCACCGCCGTCCTGCTGACCGAATCCGTACGTGACCGGCTTCCCGAGGGCGGCCGGGTCATCACCGTCACCTCGGTGGCCGCGCTGCGCGGCGGAGGCTCCTACGGGGCTTCCAAGGCCGCCCTGCACGCCTGGAACCACTCCCTGGCGGCCCAGCTCGGTCCGCAGGGCGTGACGTGCAACATCGTCGCCCCGGGCACGGTGGCGGGCACCGAGTTCTTCGGCGCCCGGCTCGACGCCGCCGAGCTGACCCGCAGGGCCGGCCGGACCCTGGTCGGCCGGGTGGGGCGGCCCGAGGACGTCGCCTCCGCGGTGGTCTTCCTCGCGTCACCGGAGGCGGGGTTCATCACCGGGGAGATTTTGCAGTGCAACGGCGGCGAGCTGCTCGGCCGCTGAGCCGCCGGACGCCGGACGCCGGACGCCGGGGCCGGGGCCGCTCGGGCCGCTCGGGCCGCCGGGAGTACGCCCGGCGTACTCCCCGCGCCAGAGCCGGAGCCCCCGGTCCCGTACCTGAGGATGAGGCGCCCCCGGGAAAACCCTGGGAATGCCCCGATCCCGGCGAAATCGCCTTGCCCCCTTCGTCGCGGCCCTGCGAGCTTTGGGGCCTGGGACGGGACACGCGGGGCGGGGAAGAGGGGCGGCCGTATGGACGTTTCAGGCATGGTGTCGGCCCTCGACTTCACCGCGGGCCTCGAGGGGTACCTGCGGGACGGACACGTCTTCTGGGCGTACGCGGTGCTCGCCGCCACCACCGCGCCGCCTCTGGTGCCCAACGCGGCGCTCCTGGTCACCGGGGGCGTGCTGGCCGCCCAGGGGCGGCTGTCGCTCGCGCTCGTCCTGCTGGTCGTCGCGGGCAGTGCCCTCGTGGGCGACCTGCTGATCCACCGCACCGGCCGGGCCGTCAGCGGGAAGGTCCTGACCAGGCTCTACCGGCGGCCGCGCCGCCGTGCGCTGCTGGAGTGGGCCAGCGTCCGGATACGGCGGCACGGCGTGCCCTTCGTCATCGCCGTCCGCTTCCTGCCCAGCGGGCGGGTGGTCGGCGGCCTGTCGGCGGGCATCGTGCGCTATCCGGCCCGCCGTTACCTGATCGGCGCGGGCGTGGCCGAGGCGGTCTGGGCGACGTACTCGGTGGGCCTGGGCTACTTCGGCGGGCTCGCCGTGTCCGACTCGCTGTACGCCGTCGCGCTGGGCCTCGGTGTCTCCCTGGCCGTCGCCGGGGTCGGCAGCGTGGCGCAGATGGTCTCCGGGCACCGCTCGGCCCGGGCGGGTGCGGCGCCCTCCGGCCGCGTGGTGGCTTCCGGTGGCGTCGTGCCCGGCGGTGCGGGCGCTCCGGAGGCGGACGCCCCGGACGGGGAGTCGGCTGACCGGGCGCTGCGGGGCTGAGGCGGGCCGCCAGGGGAGTGGGGGACGTGCGTCCTGTTCTCAGGCGGTGGCGGTGGCGGTGGGGGCCGGGCCGGGATCGGTTATCGCGACGGCCCCGGTGCCGAGGTACGGGGCGAGGTAGCCGTAGAGCGCGGCCTTGACCTCTGCGACGTACGCGTCCCGCTCGGCGCCCTCGTGCGCCAGGACCAGGGCGAGGCCGGCCTTGAACAGCCCGAAGGCCATCGCGGCCACCCGGCCCCGCTCGGCGGCCGACAGGGCGGGGGCGCGCAGGCCGAGCAGGTTCTCCACGCGCTCCAGCAGGGAGCTGTGCAGCACGTCGTGCTCCATGACGACCGTGCCGGGGACGTCGCTGTCGTGGACCAGGGCGAGGAAGGCGGGGTTCTGGCAGTTGAACTCGATCATCGGGTCGACGATGACCTCGAGCATCTCGCGCAGCGGAAGCGAGGCGTTCTCGGGGGTGAACAGCTCGCCGTGCCCCTCGCGCATCCGCTGGTTGAGGATGCCGCCCAGCTCGATGGCGATGGCCTCCTTGTTCGGGAAGAACTGGTAGAGCGTGCCGGGTGACACGCCCGCCTCGCGGGCGATCGCGTTCGTGGTGGCCGCGGTGTAGCCGACCTTGCAGAACACTCCGGCGGCCGCCTCCAGCAGCTGCGCCACGCGCCGTTCGCCGCGGGCCTGCCGGCGTCGAGGCCTCTGCTCCTCAGGCACGTGTAATCCCCAATCACTGTTGACAAACGCGAGTGGTCGCTCGCATTCTGAAGAAACGCGAGTGATCGCTCGTGTTCGCCATTTTACGGCGGTTCCTCAGGGGAGGGGACACCTCTGCCATGTCCGATGTCAACCGCGAGCGCCCGCCGAAGGGCTGGACACGGGCCATGACCGCCCGCCCACGCCTCACCCTGCTGCTGGCGCTGCTGTTCACCGCCCTGGCGGTGGTCGCGGGCAGCGGTGTGGGGGACCGGCTGCGCGGTGGCGGATGGGAGGCCCCCGGCTCGGAGTCCGCCTACGCGGCCGAGGCGCTGGACCGCTACTTCCCGGATGCGCAGCCCAATCTGATCCTCCTCGTCGACGGCCGCGGCGCCGGTGTGGACTCCCCGGAGGTGGCGGCCGGGGGACGGGAGCTCGGTCGCCGGCTCGCGGCGGACAAGGACGTCACCGGAGTCACCTCGTACTGGACGACCGGGGCGCCCACGCTGCGCGCGGAGGACGGCCGGGAGGCCGTGATCGCCGCGCGGATCGGGGGTGACGACGACGCCGTCGCCGAGGCGGTCGAGCGCCTCGCCCCCGAGTACCGGGGCAGGCACGGTGCGGTGGAGGTCGAGGTCGGCGGTATGGCCGCCTTCCGCAACGAACTGCAGACCACGATCCAGGAGGACCTGGCCCGCGCGGAGCTCATCGCCCTGCCGGTCACCCTCCTGTTGCTGGTCATGGTGTTCGGCAGCGCCGTCGCGGCCGTACTGCCGCTGGGCGTCGGCATCGTGGCGATCCTGGGGACCAACGCCGTGCTGCGGGGCCTCACGGCGTTCACGGACGTCTCGATCTTCGCGCAGAACCTCACCACGGCACTCGGCCTCGGACTCGCCATCGACTACGCCCTGTTCGTCGTCCGGCGCTTCCGGGAGGAGCTGGACACCGGCGCCGACCCGCTGACCGCGGTGGGCGCCACGCTGCGCACGGCGGGCCGCACCGTGCTCTTCTCCGCCCTCACCGTGGCTGCCGCGCTCTCCGCGATGTTTCTCTTCCCGCAGTACTTCCTGCGCTCGTTCGCCTACGCCGGTATCGCCGTGGTGCTGCTCGCGGCGGCGGCGGCGCTGGTGATCCTGCCCGCCGCGCTGCTGCTGCTCGGGCAGCGGATCAACTCCCTCGACCTGCGCCGCGTCCTGCCGCGCCGCCGGAGCGGCGAGGCCGGACGGGAGCCCGGCGCGGGATACGCGCGGCTTGCGCGGCTGGTGATGCGCCGTGCGCCGCTGTTCGCGATCGGCACGGTCGCCGGGCTGGTCCTGCTCGGGCTGCCCTTCCTGCAGGTGCAGTTCGGCACCGCCGACGACCGCCAGCTGCCGGCGACGGCGGAGGCGCACGTCGTGCAGCAGCACATACGCGACGGCTTCCCCGGCAACCCGGGGGGCGCGATCACCGTGCTCGCCGAGGGCCGTCCCACCGCGGAACAGCTCGGCGACTACAGCGGCAGGCTGTCCGCGCTGCCCGGGGTGGTCGTCGTCGACGGACCGGCCGGCCAGTACGCGCAGGGCCGTCGGACCGCGGCGCCCGGTCCGGCGCAGGCGGCCCGGGCCACCGACGGCGCGGCGTACCTGACCGTGCTGCCCAAGGCGGAGTCCGTGGACGAGGCGAGCCAGGACCTGGTCGGCAGGATCCGGTCGGTAGACGCCCCCTTCAAGGCCTCCGCCACCGGCACCGCGGCCCAGCTGGTCGACACCAAGGAGGTCATAGCCGACCGCCTGCCCTGGGCGGCCGCCCTGATCGTCGCGGTGACGCTCCTGCTGGTCTTCCTCCTCACCGGCAGCGTGGTCATCCCGCTGCAGGCCGTGCTGCTCAACGCGCTGAGCCTCACCGCCATGTTCGGCGCGGTGGTGTGGGTGTTCCAGGACGGCCACCTGTCCGGTGTGCTCGACTTCACCGCGACGGGAAGCATCGAGACCACGCTGCCGGTGCTGATGTTCTGCGTCGCCTTCGGACTCTCGATGGACTACGGCGTCTTCCTCCTGTCGCGCATCAAGGAGGAGCACGACCGCACCGGTGACCACCGTGCGGCGGTCGTCTTCGGGGTGCGCCGCACCGGTGGCCTGATCACGGCGGCCGCGGTGATCCTGGCGGTGGTGATGGTGGCCATCGGCACCTCCCGGATCGCCAACACCAAGATGCTGGGTCTGGGGATCGCGCTCGCCGTGCTCATGGACGCGATGGTGGTGCGCACCCTGCTCGTGCCCGCCGTGATGCGGCTGACCGGACGGGCCACCTGGTGGGCGCCGCGGCCGCTGAAGGCGCTGCACGACCGGTTCGGGCTGAGCGAGGGCGGGGACCCCGGCAGGGTCCCCGGGCAGGAGGAGCCCGTACCGGACCCGGACCCGGACGCGAACCGGGACCTGGAGCCGGAGCCGGCCCGCTCGGGCTGAGCGGCGGCGAAGCCGGCGTCAGCCGGACTCCCGGCGCCCGCGGTTCCCGGGGCGCCGGGAACTCCACAGACGGATGGTGTCGGCGTACCAGAACGGCTTGCCGCCCTCCACGACGTCGGGGGGCGGCAGATGCCCGTGCTTGCGGTACGAGCGCACGGTGTCGACCTGCACCCGGATGTGAGCGGCGATCTCGGCATACGACCAGAGGCTCCGGTCCGTCATCTCCCACGCACCTCCCATCCGCCGGCCTCGGGGGGTGGCCGGCCTCGCCGGGACAACGACATGCGATCAGGGGCGGAAGGGGCTGTTGATCATCTGTGACGCGGAGCCCGCGTAACGGTGACAAATGTGGCGGACGCATGACCGGCCTCCCCGATTGTCGGAGAAACGGCCCGGGGGCGGAAGGCCGTGCCCTGTTGGCGCGCTCCACCCGGCCGTCCGTACGCGTAGCCGCCATCCGGGCATCCTGGGGAAGGCCACGTCCGGGCGCCAGGCGCCGGGCGTAAGGTCGGTGGCGTGACCTCGACGAATCCTTTCCTCAGCCCGAGCACCCTGCCGTACGAGCTGCCGCCGTTCGCGGACATCCGCGAGGAGCACTACCTTCCCGCCTTCGAGCAGGGGATGGCCGAGCAGCTCGCGGAGACCGAGGCCGTCGCCGCGAATCCGGAACCGCCGGGCTTCGAGAACACGATCGTCGCCCTGGAGCGCTCCGGAGACCTGCTCGACCGCGTGTCGAAGGTCTTCTTCAACCGCGCCAGCGCAGACACCGGTCCGGGCATCCAGGAGATCGAGGCCAGGATCAACCCCGCGCTCGCCGCCCACGCCGACGCCATCCACCTGAACCCGGCCCTCTACTCCCGGGTCAAGGAGCTGTACGGGACGCGGTCGGAACTCGGCCTGGACGCCGAGTCGCTGCGACTGCTGGAGCGCTACCACACCCGTTTCGTGCGCGCGGGCGCCGAGCTCACCGAGGAGGGCCGCGAGCGGCTCAGGGCGCTCAACGCGGAGATCGCGGAGGCCTCCACGGCCTTCGAGCAGAACCTCTTCGCCGACACCAAGGCCGCCGCCCTCGTGCTCGACAGCGCGGACGAGCTGGCCGGGCTCTCCGCCGACGCCGTCGCCGCCGCGGCGGCCAACGCCACCGCCCTCGGCCACGACGGCAAGTACGTCCTCAGCCTGAAGAACTTCTCCAACCAGTCCGAGCTGGCCTTCCTCGACGACCGCGCCCTGCGTGAGCGCCTGCTGACGGCCTCGCTCGGCCGCGGTCTGACCTCCAACCGCGAACTCACCGTCAGGCTCGCCCGGCTGCGCGCCGAGCGAGCCGCCCTGCTCGGCTACGAGAACCACGCCGCGTACGTCGTCGCCGACCAGACCGCGGGCACCCCCGAGGCCGTGACCTCCCTGCTCGCACGTCTTGTCCCGCCCGCGGTCGCCAACGCCGAGCGCGAGGCGGCCGCCCTGGCCGCCGCCTCCGGCCTGGAGGACTTCTCGGCCTGGGACTGGACCTACTGGTCGGAGAAGGTCCGCAAGGCGGAGTACGACATCGACACCGCCGCCATGCGCCCCTACTTCGAGCTGGACCGGGTCCTCCGGGACGGCGTCTTCCACGCCGCGGGCCAGGTCTACGGGCTGGGCTTCACCGAGCGCACCGACCTCGCCGGCTACCACCCCGACGTCCGGGTCTTCGAGGTCTCCAACGCCGACGGCTCGCCCCTCGGCCTCTACCTGGGCGACTACTTCGCCCGCGCCTCCAAGCGTGGCGGCGCCTGGATGAACAGCCTGGTGGACCAGTCGGCGCTCTTCGGCCGCAAGCCCGTGGTGGTCAACAACCTGAACGTCGCCAAGCCCGCCGCCGGCGAGCCCGCGCTGCTCACCTACGACGAGGTCAACACCCTCTTCCACGAGTTCGGCCACGCGCTGCACGGCCTGTTCTCCGAGGTGCGCCACCCCTTCTTCTCCGGTACGGCCGTCCCGCGCGACTTCGTCGAGTACCCCTCCCAGGTCAACGAGATGTGGGTGACCTGGCCGGAGGTGCTGGCCCACTACGCCCGCCACCACGAGACCGGTGAGCCCATGCCCGCCGACCTGGTGGACCGTATGGAGGCCGCGGAGCGCTTCGGCCAGGGCTTCCGCACGGTGGAGTACCTCTCGGCCGCCGTCCTCGACTGGGCCTGGCACACCATCCCGGCCGGTCATGACCCCGGCGACGCCGAGGAGTTCGAGGCCGCCGCCCTGAAGGAGGCCGGCCTCGCGCTGCCCGCGATCCCACCGCGCTATCGCAGCACCTACTTCGCGCACATCTTCGCCCACGGCTACAGCGCCGGGTACTACTCGTACATCTGGAGCGAGGTGCTCGACGCCGACACCGTGGAGTGGTTCAAGGAGAACGGCGGCATGCGGCGCGAGAACGGCGACACGTTCCGCCGTGAACTGCTCTCCCGCGGCGGCAGCGTCGATCCGCTGGCCGCGTTCGAGGGCTTCCGGGGCCGGGCGCCGCGCATCGAGCCGCTGCTGACGCGCCGGGGTCTGACCGGCTGACCTCTCCGGGGATTCTCTCCCGGCGGAAGGGGGGCGTCCGTACCGCCGTACGGCCGCTCCCCGCCGAGCCGGTGGCCGGCGAGGCCCGGTCAGCGAACCCGATCGGAACCCTGACGCAGACGTATCAGGAATGATCTATACCGGATCGGTCACGGCCGCATTACAGACAGCTCTTGTCTCTGCGCGCATGGTGAAGCTCTGCCACGGTGTCTTCACATCCGAGCCTCAGGGGGTTCACCATGTCTCAGCCGTCGCACGCCTCGCCACCGGGTCACTACCCACCGCATCAGGAGCCGGACTGGAGCCGGCCGCCGAAGAAAAAGGGTGCAGGGAAGATAGTCGGATTCGGGGTCGTCGCCATCGTTGTCATCATCGGCGGCAGCGTCGCCTTCGCACTCAAGACAGGTGAGGACAAAGGTGGTACGGGGAACGACTCCCCGGCCAGCGCGTCCCCGGCGGGGGACAGCGGCCAGAAGGCGGCCCCGCGGGACGCGAAGGTCACCTCGTGCGGCCTCGCGGGCTTCAGCAAGTGGCCCAGCGCCGAGGTGACCGTCACCAACCACAGTTCGGAGACCTCGGACTACCAGGTGCGCATCGAGTTCGTGGACGCCGGTGGAGGCCACATCGCCGAAGCCGTCGCGAACACGACGGACCTGGCCCCGGGGGACGCGGTCGACACGAGCGCCCAGGGGGCCGAGGCGGCCTCCGGCGACATCGATTGCAAGGTCATCGAGGTGCTGCGCAAGGCGAGTTGACCCCTCGCCTGCCCTGCCGGCCGCCGGGGCGAGAGCGCGGCGCGATCCGCCGCCCCTGGGCGCTGGTCACTCCGGCCGGCATTCCGGCTCCGGACCCCGCGGAACGGGACCGCGGGGTCCTTCCGCTTCCCGTCCGGGCAGCCGCCGTGCGGGCGGCAGTCGAAACCCCCGGCGGCATCGTGGAGGACGGCCCCACCACGGCCGTGCCGGGAGCCCGATCGATCCCCGGACGGCCGACTACGTGGAGGGCCGGTTCGGGTAAGGGGTGGCCATGGCTTCTGACACGCCCCCCTCGCAGCCGCGGCCGGTCCGCGGGGTCCTCGCCGTCGTCGGCTCGGCCGCCGACGGCGTCGAGACCCTGCGCGAGGGCCTCGTCCTGCCCGCGATCGCCCGCGGCTGGCGCGTCGCCGCCACGCTCACCCCGACCGCCGCACGCTGGCTGCGGGAACGGGACGAGATCGGGCGGCTTCGCGATGTGACGGGCCTGCCCGTACGCGACCGGTCGCGGCTCCCCGGCGAGCCGCGGCCCCATCCGGCCGCGGACTGCTGCGTACTGGCCCCGGCGGGCGCCAACACCCTGGCCAAGCTCGCCCTCGGTATCGCCGACAACCAGGCCCTGACCCTGCTCGCGGAGGTCCTCGGCACCCCGCACGTGCCGCTCGTGGCCGTTCCGGCCGTCACCGCGGCCCACGCCCGCCACCCCGCCTGGCCCCGCCATCTCGCCACCCTCAGCGAGGCGGGCGTCCACCTCGTGGACGACCCGGAGGTACGGCCCCTGCCGGAGCCGGGCGAGGAGCCCGGCGGACGCGGCCTTCCCTGGGCCCGGGTCCTGGACGCGCTGGACCGCCTCACGCCCACGCGATGACGGGGCGCACCCGTCAGCACGCGGGGTGCCGGGCCCACCGCGCTCGCGGGAGCCGGTTCGCCCCCGGGCCTAGGCGGGGTCCTGGACGTCCTCCGCCGGGAAGGCCTCGTCCTCCCCGAAGTCCGGGGCCTGGAAGGGATTGGTCGCCGGAGGCGGCGACGCCGCGGTCGCGCCGCGGGGCTGCCCTTCCAGGGCGGAGAACAGCGACGTCTGGTCGATGAGAGGTTTCCCTTTCGTTACAGACCCTTGAAGGGGCCTGGCGTGCCGAGACCCGGCACAGTGGTCCTACAGCTTGGTCATCTTGGCGTACGGGCTCGCGACCCGCACTTGGGCCGAGCCGAAATCGACGAGCGCCGCGACTCCGTCGTCGACGCTGATCACCCGGCCGAGACCATAGATGTCGTGTGTGACCTGGTCACCGACGGCGAAGTGCTTGGGAGCCGACGTGGCCGGGGCCTTGAAGGGGCTGGTAGGCAAGTGACGCTTCGGTGCAGCAGGCTTTGTCATCGTCCCCAGTATGCACCCACGTCATGGTCGGGTGGCCGAGTCCCCGCGACGGGAGCAGGTGATCGTCGGACGTCAGTCCGACAGGGGCCTGGCCAGGCGGCCGGCCGGCAGACGGGCGGGTCAGCATCGAAGGAGGCGGAAGGGCCCGTACCCTTCATAGTGTCTACGGCGTCACATAGCGGGCGCCAAACACTGGAGGCCATACCCCGTGCTGATTGCACAGCGTCCGTCACTGACCGAAGAGGTCGTCGACGAGTTCCGCTCCCGGTTCGTGATCGAGCCGCTGGAGCCGGGCTTCGGATACACCCTCGGCAACTCGCTCCGCCGCACACTTCTGTCCTCGATTCCGGGTGCCGCTGTCACCTCGGTCCGGATCGACGGCGTCCTGCACGAGTTCACGACCGTGCCGGGTGTCAAGGAGGACGTCACCGATCTCATCCTGAACATCAAGTCCCTGGTCGTCTCCTCGGAGCACGACGAGCCGGTCGTGATGTACCTGCGCAAGCAGGGTCCGGGTGTGGTCACCGCCGCCGACATCGCGCCGCCGGCGGGTGTCGAGGTGCACAATCCCGATCTGGTGCTGGCCACTCTGAACGGCAAGGGCAAGCTGGAGATGGAGCTGACCGTCGAGCGCGGTCGCGGCTACGTCTCGGCCGTGCAGAACAAGCAGCAGGGCCAGGAGATCGGCCGTATTCCGGTCGACTCGATCTACAGCCCGGTGCTCAAGGTCAGCTACAAGGTCGAGGCGACCCGTGTCGAGCAGCGCACCGACTTCGACAAGCTGGTGGTCGATGTCGAGACCAAGCCCGCGATGCGTCCGCGTGACGCGGTGGCCTCGGCCGGCAAGACCCTGGTCGAGCTGTTCGG